>CAZUFR010000289.1:0-2022 GCA_964619655.1 uncultured Syntrophomonas sp.
GGTACCTTTAAAATGCCCGTTTTTATAACTGTTATTATAATGGGTATAGTAGCTGCCATTATGACCCTGCTGGGATTCTTAGGAGGGCGGATGTTTAGTCGCCTGGTCGGAAGCTACGCCCAGATGGCTGGAGGGCTAGTCTTGGCAGTACTGGCTATAAAACTACTGTTTTAAAGGGAGGTAAAGGCTATGAAGAGGATACTGTTGGTTTGCACCGGTAATACCTGCCGCAGTCCCATGGCCCAGGCTATTTTAACCAGACTCCTGCAAAGCAGTGCAACAGGAGCAGAAGAATACGAGGTATTAAGTACCGGATTAAGCACCATCGATGGGTTGCCTGCCAGTCCTGAGGCAGTGGAAACCATGGCTGATGAAGGCATAGACCTCACCTACCATAAATCTCGCCAACTTGACACTAATCTAATTGTTAATGCTGATTATATTCTCACAATGACAGGTGCCCAACGTGATTATCTGCAGGACCAGTTTTCTGACAAAGTACCAGTAATACACACGATTAATGAATTTGCCGGGGAAGGCGATAAAGATATTATTGACCCTTTGGGCAGGGGCCTGGAAGCTTACCAGGAATGTGTCCGGCAGCTTAAAGAATTACTACCCCAAGTTATTAATAAACTACAAGACCTGGAAAAGCCGGACCGGGATAAACATAAGCTGGTTATTGGTGGTGACCATGCTGGTTTAGAGCTAAAGAGCATATTAATAAGAGCTCTGGAAGCTGATAATTATGAGATTTTAGACTGTGGCACCTTTTCTACCGAATCGGTAGATTACCCGGATTTTGCTGAGAAAGTAGCGGCATTAGTTCTGAAACAAAAAATCATGGGCATTATAATTTGTGGGACCGGTATAGGTATTTCCATTGCCGCCAATAAAATTCCGGGAATACGGGCAGCCCTCTGCTATAACCTGGAGACCGCCAGGCTGGCCCGGGAACATAACGACGCCAACATTATTGCGTTGGGGGCTCGAATGTTGGATACCCAAATGGCTATAGATATAGTTAAAACTTTTCTAGCTACCGAATTTGCTGCTGGGAGACACCAACGCCGGGTAGAAAAGATAATACAAATGGAGAAAAAATGTTTGGAAGGAGATAAACCGGGTGGATTATATTGAAAAATATGTAAAGCCTGTAGACCCAGATGTTGCTGCAGCTATAGGGCAAGAAGAGCTGCGCCAGAATTACAAACTGGAGCTGATTGCGTCGGAGAACTTTGTTTCCCGTGCCGTAATGGCCGCCCAGGGTTGTGTAATGACCAACAAGTATGCCGAAGGTTATCCGGGTAAAAGGTATTACGGAGGCTGTGAAAACGTAGATGTGGTAGAGGAGTTGGCCCGGGAAAGGGCTAAGAAACTTTTTGACTGTGAGCATGTTAATGTCCAACCCCATTCGGGAGCTCAAGCTAATACGGCGGTATACTTTGCTGCGGTAAAGCCAGGAGATAGTATACTGGGAATGAATCTCAGCCATGGGGGGCATTTGACTCATGGCAGCAAGGTTAATATATCAGGTAAATATTTTAATTTTGCCGAATATGGGGTAGACCCTGAGACTGAAACCATTGATTATGATGAGGTTAGAGAAATAGCCCGGCAGGTAAAACCAAAGCTCATTGTGGCCGGAGCCAGTGCCTATTCCCGGATTATTGATTTTGAGAAATTTAAGGAAATTGCTGATGAAGTAGGTGCATTACTATTTGTGGATATGGCTCACATAGCCGGTCTGGTGGCAGCGGGGTTTCATCCCACTCCGGTACCATATGCCGATTTTGTTACTACTACTACCCATAAGACCTTGCGCGGCCCCCGGGGCGGTATGATTATGTGTAAAAATGAGTGGGCAAAAAAGATAGACAGTGCTGTTTTCCCCGGTATTCAGGGAGGACCATTAATGCATGTTATAGCGGCCAAAGCGGTTTGCTTTAAGGAGGCTTTGGCCAGCGATTTTGTTAATTACCAGCGTAGTATTATAGAAAATGCTCAAGCTCTGGCATCCAG
>CAZUFR010000290.1:0-2003 GCA_964619655.1 uncultured Syntrophomonas sp.
TCGCGCCGCCGGCGTATAGTACAACCATCTTCACTGGCTCTGGAATCTATTACCCGGCTTTCATACTCCTGACAATAAGGACAGCGCATGATTCATCACTCCCATTATACAGGGTCTGCCCTTATTATGAACAATAGCTGTCATTTGTTCAACTTTCCTTAAGTAATTTAGAAATTATCATCATCCAAATAGTAGTCCCTGCGCTTATGATCGTCCATTTCCTGAACTATAGGTACCTCAACTAAAATTACGTCTCTGCCAATACGAACAATCTTTTTCCAGGGGATAACAATCTCCTCACGTCGGGCAAAGATACTAAATCCTCGCAGGCGCCCGGGTACAATAATTGCAATTACTTTCCCAATTTCCAGTTCCAGTTCAATGTCACAAATATGGCCTAATTTCTTACCATCCAGGATGTTAACCACATCTTTGGCTTTTAAATCAGATACTTTAACCATTTTCTCACCCCTTTGCTCAAATACTGATGGTGAACATTATTAATATATGAAAAGGGTAATTAAAATGTGCCTACTCTACCTTTTTGAATTTTCAATATATCAAGCAAAAAAAAGAGATATCATTAGATATTTTAATACTATAGCTGTTATGGACATGTTTTTACCTGCTCCGGTTCTAAACCTTTTTAGTAATTAAAACGATATTAGTCCATAGTAAGTATGTGTACGGGCTGGACTCAACTGGAGGGGCCCGCGGAGGTATTGATTGACTGAAATACCGCCGACATAATGTTTCATATAAGAGGAGGAACTACAGTATGATGAGGGCCCTTTATACTGCGAGTACCGGAATGGGCGCGCAGCAGTTGAACATCGATACCCTGGCTCATAATATGGCCAATGTGAACACAACCGGGTTTAAGAAACAAAGGGTTGAGTTTCAAGATTTACTGTATCAAACTATAAGACGACCGGCTGCAAATGAAGACCGCAATGAGCCGGTAGGTCTGGCTGTCGGTCTGGGAGTAAGACCTGCCGCCATAAACACCCTCTTTTCTCAGGGAAACCTTCAGAATACCGGAAATCCCATGGATGTGGCTATTGGTGGAACCGGAATCGGATTTTTTGCAATTCAAGTACCAGGCTACGAAGAACCCCTGTATACCAGAGACGGAGCCATAAAAATTGATGCCTCCGGTCAATTAGTTACTGCTGATGGCTATTTATATCTGGGTCCAGAAGCATTGGAGGAAAATTACACTGACCCGAACATAGCTGCTGATGGTACCGTTAGTTATATATTGCCTGGTTCAATTGAACCGCAAACTGCCAGTGAACCTTTGCAGATATTTAAATTCAGTAATCCCGCCGGATTGCAAAGAATTGGCAAAAACCTTTATCAAGCCACGGCTAACTCGGGGGAAGCGGTACAATGGGAACCGGAATCAGACAGCAGCATTACCCTTAATTCCGGTTACCTGGAAATGGCCAATGTTCAGGTAGTTGAAGAAATGGTTAACCTGATAACAGCTCAGAGAGCCTATGAGTTTAATTCCAAGCTGATTCAGGCCTCTGATGAAATGCTGCAGACCGCAGCTAACCTGAGGAGGTAATAGATTATAATGGTTAACAGTGTTTCGCTTAGCCCTAAAACAATGACCGCAACTCCATCGTACGGGGAAACAGTGGAAAATAAAGATTTCTCTCGTTGTCTGGAAAGCGCTATTAATGAGAAGAATAATAAAAAGCTGTACTCTGCCTGTCAGGAACTGGAAAGTGTATTTTTAAACAAGGTACTGGACTCTATGCGCCAGAGTATCCCTCGCGGTGAGTTGTCCGGGTATAGCTTCGCCACTGAGACTTTTGAATCCATGCTGTATACGGAATATGCTCGTTCCATGAGCAAAACTGGTTCACTCGGTATTGCTGATATTATTTACAAGCAGCTTACCAGCCAGATGTAAAACCCGACCTGGAAACTAAATCATTAACGGCTTTATAAATTCGCTATATTTTGCGTTCTCCGCGAGGTATAGCGATTAT
>CAZUFR010000291.1:0-1996 GCA_964619655.1 uncultured Syntrophomonas sp.
AGAACACGGTTTTATCAGCCTCGATATGCCTGATAAGAAAAAAACCGAATTAAAAAATCTGATACTTAAATGTCAGAATGTAAAAGCACCGCTTCGGGCCATGAGTGCACCCGAGATTATGAATATCGAGCTAACTACTCGCTGCCCATTACGTTGCCCCCAGTGTTATTGTGATTTGAACCAGGGCCAGGATATTGAAAAAGAAGTTGCTTTAAAATACCTGGAAGAGGCAGCATGCTTGAAAATACCTTTTATCAATCTAAGCGGTGGAGAAACCCTGGTTTATCCGCATTTAAACGAACTGTTGGAGTTTATTAGCCAGCACGGGTTGAATTCCGCCATAGCCATTAGCGGGTGGGGTTTTGATAAGGACAGGCTGGAGGAATTAAAAAAGGCCGGTATAGATGAGATTTATGTTTCGTTAAACGGTTCCACTCCGGAAATAAACGGACTATCCCGGGATGGTTACGAAATGGCCATTGACTCGCTGCATTTGTTACAAGCCGATGGGCAGGTTGATTATTATATCAATTGGGTAGCCCGCAATGATAATGTCGAGGATTTTCCCCATCTGGTAAAACTCGGCCAAAACCTTGGTGTCAAAGCTATCGTCATATTAGAGTCAAAGCCTGATGCCAGTTATGTTCTCCAGGCAACCTTGAGTAAAGATAATTTTTTAATGCTGGCCCATTATCTTAAAAACCATAATCAAGAGGCCATGCCTATTCAAGTAGAGCCGTGTTTCTCCCCCCTTCGTGCCTATATCAATAATTATTACCTCTTTAATCGCAATATTGGATTTAACAAGGGTTGTGGGGCTGGTCGCAACGCCATGGCTGTAGATGTGGACGGGAATTTAATTCCTTGCCGGCATTTATTATATCCAGAAACTTTTGCCATCATCGAGGATTACTGGTGGCATTCCCCGGTGCTTAACCAACTGCGCCAATTTGAAGATTATCGTCAAGAACCATGTCAGAGTTGTAGTTTAAACAATAATTGCATTTCCTGCCGGGCCATAGCAGATAAGGTGGAGAGAAATCTTTTCAGCGGCAACAATTATTGTTGGGCAAGGGAGATAGCAACATGAAGAAGCTGATTAGCGTAATTTCGATACTAGTTTTATTGATTGGCCTAACTGCACCCGGCTTAACCATGGCTAACCGCCCAACCAGCCGTACCAGTGGTGATAAACCTGCTCCCCCAGCAGACACCATCAAGTGGCGTATTGGTTACTGTGAAAGCGAATCCTTTATTGCTTACCACCAAACATTGGCGGCGATTGTCAAAGGTTTGGAGGAAAACGGCTGGATTACTGATTTAGAAGGATTTGAACAGGTGACAGCTAACGGCGATGCCCAAACTATCTGGAAGTGGTTGGCCGCGAGAGAAGTAAGCCCTTGTATTGAATTTGTTGATGATGCTTATTATAATCTGCGCGACCCTGAATTTAGGCAGGACGCTGTTATTGACCGCCTGAGGAATGTAAAAGACATTGATTTAATGCTAGTTATGGGGGCTGCGGCCGGTAATATGTTAAGTAATGCCGATCATAATACTAATATTCTAGTTTTTGCCGCATCCAATGCGGTCCGCTCTGGAATTATTGATTCAGTGGAGGATTCAGGCCAAGATAATGTATGGGCTCACATGGACGAACATCGCTTTGAACGTCAGACCCGGGCTTTTTATGACATTATTAAGTTTAAAAAATTAGGAATTGTTTATGAAGACTCTGATAATGCCAGAATATATTCAGCCGTAAACGAATTGGAAAGCCTGGCCCGGGAGAAGGGATTTGAAATTATCCGCTATCATGTTACCGAACCACGTAGCGCCGAAGAATATCCGCAGTATTACCAGGAAGTTCAGACCGCTTATAATAAACTAGCTCGGGAAGTTGATGCGGTATACATAACCATCGCCTCATTGGAAAGTAATAAACTGCCTCAACTGTTTCAGCCCTTCTACGATAATAAAATACCGATTTTTTCCC
>CAZUFR010000292.1:0-1992 GCA_964619655.1 uncultured Syntrophomonas sp.
TGCGAATTTACCAGCCCACTCTCTCCAGTAGTGGAATAGCGTACATGTCCTATAGCGATATGCCCTTTTAGTCCCTCCAAATGTTGTTCATCAATAACCTCTGAGACTAGTCCCATGCCTTTATGGAGGTTTATCCAATGGCCATCCGAAACCGCAATTCCGGTACTCTCCTGCCCCCGATGCTGTAGGGCATAGAGCCCGTAAAAAGTTGTACGGGAGGCATCTACAGCACTGCCCGGATTATTCAGGTAAATTCCGAAAACCCCGCATTCATCTTTAAATTTATCCTTTATTTCGTATATCAATTAATTGCCTCCCCCATATTTTCTTTCCTAAAGCAATTCACCACGCAGTATTAAAAACCTCCTATTAATTAATCTTCTAAACCGCAACGCCGGAAGATATAATCAACATTGGTGGTGTATATATTAAGGTCAAATGCCTGCTGCAGTTCCTGAGTGGAGATGTGGTGCATAATTTCCTGGTCTTTTAAAACCAGTTCCTTAAAATCCAAACCCTCGCTCCAGCTTTGCATAGCATTGCGTTGCACCAGGCGGTAGGCTTCGTCCCGCAGCATACCTTTATCGAGTAAAATTAGCATAAGTTCCTGGGAAAATATTAGCCCCCGGGTTCTGTTTATATTCTCCATCATATGGTCTTCATATATGAGTAAACCGGATACTACGGCCGTAAATTTATTTAGCATGTAATCCAGGAGGATGCAGCTATCCGGTATAATAATCCGTTCCACCGAGGAATGGGTGAGGTCACGCTCGTGCCAGAGGGCCACGTTTTCCAAAGCTGCCATAGCATTACCCCGCACTACCCGAGCCAGACCGGCAACCCTCTCGCTCATCATAGGATTACGTTTATGGGGCATAGCCGAGGAGCCCTTCTGCCCCTGGCGAAATGGTTCTTCCACTTCTAAAATCTCGGTCCGTTGCAGGTTTCTTATTTCATTGGCCATTTTTTCAAAGGAACTGGCGATTATCGCCAGGGTAGTCATGAATTGGGCATGGCGGTCTCGTTGTATTATCTGGGTAGAAACCGGACAAGGAGTGAGACCTAGCTTCCGGCATACATACTCCTCCACCCTCGGGTCCAAGTGAGCAAAATTACCCATAGCTCCAGAAATAGCACCATAAGATATTATCTCCCGGGCCTGTTTTAACCCTTCCAGGTTACGCCCCAACTCATCGTACCACAAGGCCATTTTTAATCCAAAGGTGCTAGGTTCCCCGTGAACACCGTGGGTTCGTCCAATAATTAAGGTGTATTTATACTGGCGTGCTTTACCTGCCACCACTTCTCTTAAAGCTTGTAAACCGTTAAGGATGATATCGGCTGCATCTCGCATTTGTAAAGCCAGCCCGGTATCCAGGATATCTGAGGAGGTCATGCCCATATGAATGTACCGGGATTCTTCACCCAGGTTTTCAGCTACCGAAGTTAAAAAGGCTATGACATCGTGGTGTACCTCGTTTTCAATTTCCCGGCAACGCTGCAGGTCAAAACTTGCCTTACGCTTAATTTTTTCTAAATCTGTGGCTGGTATTTTACCCACAGAGGCCCAGCCCTCACAGGCGGCTATCTCTATTTTTAGCCAGTTATTAAGTTTATTCTCCTGTGACCAGATGCGGCCCATTTCCGGCAAGGTATAGCGTTCTATCATTAGTGTTTCTCCTTGTCCCGCAGGTAAGCCTCCGGACCTATTTCCTTCAATTTATTATCTTTAGCCATTACTTCCCCGGCCATCTGTTGACGGTGAGCTAACAGACGGGAACGCAGTTCAGTATTGCTTACCCCCAGTATTTGCAGAGCCAGCAGAGCAGCATTGGCACTGCCATTAATGGCGACGGTAGCTACAGGGATACCCCGAGGCATCTGTACAATTGAGTAGAGCGAGTCAACTCCAGAAAGGGTACTGGTTTTAATGGGTACCCCAATTACCGGCATAATGGTATAAGCAGCAATCACTCCGGGTAGATGGGC
>CAZUFR010000293.1:0-1972 GCA_964619655.1 uncultured Syntrophomonas sp.
CCAGTGTAAATAAGAAAAAAAGCGCTGCTATACGCTTTCTTACCAGCAAACTTGTTGTTTGCATATAATGCACCTCGTTTTTCTTGGATTATCTTTTTTCTGCCAGCAGCATCAAATTAGAATATAGTTTATGTAGTGTTCTTTCCCCTATCTTAGTTTCAGCATTATCGCTATCACCAGCGATGGTTTGGCTAGCCAGATTTATTGTCTCTAGTTTCTGAGCGGCAACTGCAATAGACCTGCTGGTATCCGGTCTGCACATTCCCAGTTGCGTGGTAGCTAGCATTTCTACTTTATCCAATGAAATCTGTTCAGCTATCCTAAACTCCAACATGTGATTGGTGGTCTGAAGCTTATCTATATCCTTTTCCAGTCGAACTATCTCATACCCCATAGTTGATACCTTGATGCACAAATATACAACTAGCAGCGCATAAACGAATAGAGCCAAACCAATTTTTACTAGTTTTGGTTTATGGGAGTTGGTTTTTTTATAGACTCGTTTAATTCTGCCTACAGGCTGCTTGTGATTTTGAGTATGTGAATATTGAAACTCGACCTGGCGAGCCTGGCTCGCTTGTAGCATATTATTCTTCCTCCCCTATTCTTAGAACTATATTCTTTCTGCTACTCTCAGTTTGGCACTGCGTGCCCGTGGGTTTTGATAACATTCATTCTCATCTGGCAACAGAGGTTTTCTGTTAAACAGTTTTAAACTGGCTTTATGCCCACAGGTACATACTGGGAAATCGGGTGGACAAATACACTCCTGAGCCTGTTCTTGCATAAATCTCTTGACTATACGGTCTTCCAGTGAATGAAAGGTAATTACACATAGCCTTCCACCAATGATTAGATGTTTTACGGCTTGCGGCAAAACCTCCTGCACGGCCTCCAGTTCGCTATTAACTGCTATCCTCAAAGCCTGAAAGGTGCGTCGAGCCGGATGTTTCTCTCTACTATAGCGCGCGGGAACTGAAGATTTTATAATATCAACCAGTTCTAAAGTAGAGTTGATTGCTTTTTCCTGACGGCATTTTACTATAGAATGGGCAATATTCCTGGCATATCTTTCTTCCCCGTAATCAAATATTATTCTGGCAATCTCTTTTTCACTGTAATGATTTACTATTTCTTTAGCATTTAACTCCTGTTCAGTATCCATTCTCATATCCAGCTCTGCATCTTCATGATAACTAAACCCACGACTGGCAGTATCTAATTGCATAGAAGAAACACCCAGATCCAAAAGCACTCCATTTACCTTGCTAATATTTAATTCATCCATTATTTGGGATAAATAGCGAAAATCTTCGTGAATAAATGTAATGTTCGGAAAATTTAACTTCTTTCTACTGGCTTCAAGAGTTTCTTTATCACGGTCAATAGCTATGATCCGGGCTTTATTACCCAAATATTTTAGAAGATGGGTTAAATGACCTCCCCCACCCAGGGTACAGTCAACATATACACCGTTGGGGTCAGTCAATAAATAATCTATAGTTTCCTGAAGTAGGACTGGCTGGTGCAAAATTAGATTCCTCCTATATACCTAGATCAACCATATTTTCTGCTATTTCTTCATAGGATGATTCCGCTTCCAAGGTATATTTTCCCCAATTAGTAGCGGACCAAATCTCAATTCTACTACCAACACCAATAATAATCAGCTCCCTGTCAATACTAGCATATTCTCTCAGATTTACAGGAATAAGGGTACGCCCCTGGCGGTCTATTTCCATTTCCGAAGCCCCGGAAAAGAAAAAGCGGGCAAAGGATCGCACATCTGCCCGGGTAAAAGGCAACGATCGTAGTTTCTCCTCAATGGTTTCCCACTCTTCCATCGGATAAAGAAAAATACAATTATCCAACCCCTTGGTGGCAACAAACTTATCCCCCAATTGCTCGCGAAATCGGGCAGGAATAGTTATTCTTCCTTTTGCATCCAGGGAATGTTGGTATTCACCCAGGA
>CAZUFR010000294.1:0-1972 GCA_964619655.1 uncultured Syntrophomonas sp.
AGGGAGGCTCGGTAGGTGAAGAAGAAATAGCTGAAATAGTAGCCAGTTGGACCGGAGTACCGGTAAGTAAACTGGCTACCGAGGAGAGCGAACGTCTGGTACACCTGGAAGACATCTTGCATCAGAGGGTAGTTGGTCAGGAAGAAGCGGTAGAGGCAGTATCCCGTGCCGTAAGACGGGCTCGTGCCGGTTTGAAAAACCCGCAAAGGCCCATAGGCTCCTTTGTATTTCTGGGTCCTACCGGGGTAGGCAAAACCGAACTGGCCCGGGCTTTGGCGGAAGCCATGTTTGGCAGTGAGGATGCCGTTATTCGTTTAGATATGTCTGAATACATGGAGAAACATGCCGTATCCCGTATGATAGGATCTCCGCCTGGCTATGTAGGTTATGATGAGGGAGGCCAGCTAACTGAAAAGGTTAGGAGAAAACCTTATTCAGTAATTTTACTGGATGAGATAGAAAAAGCTCATCCAGATGTATTTAACATTCTGCTGCAGATATTAGAAGACGGTCGTTTAACCGATGGGCAGGGACGCACCGTAGATTTTCGCAATAGTGTTATAATCATGACGTCCAATGTTGGAGCCCAGGATCTGAATGCCACTAAAAAGGTTGGTTTTACCAGTGTAGTAGATGAGGCAGAGAACTATAGCCGGATGAAAGAACGGGTGATGGAACAGCTTAAGCACACCTTCCGGCCCGAATTAATGAACCGTATCGATGAAATTATTGTATTCTCCAGCCTTAATGAAGAAGAACTAAAGCAGATAATTGAAATACTGTTACTGGACTTGACCAAAAGGATTGAGGAGAACGGCTATACTATGGAAATAAATGCTACTGCCCGGGATGTTATCATGAAAGAAGGATATGAACCGGCATACGGTGCTCGTCCTTTAAAGCGGGCTATACAAAAATTGGTTGAAGATCAGGTGTCCGAAGAGATACTAAAAAAGACAGTTGAACCGGGTGATAAAATCCTTATCGACGCTGTAGATGGCAAAATTGTGGTGAGAAAAGCTTAATTAAAGAAAGAGAGGCCATTTATGGCCTCTCTTTTTAAGCATGATTCACTAAAACTTCCAATTGTTTGTACAACTAAAATAATAGTTATAGGAAAATAATTAAATTAAATGAAATTTACTGGAAAATAAACCAAGTTTACATTTATAATATCTCTATAAGGAGAATTATATGGGGAAAAATATTAACCGGTTTGTTTGTAGCAGTTGTGGCCAGGTAAGTACTAAATGGCTGGGAAAGTGTCCTGGTTGTTTGTCTTGGAACACGATGGTTGAAGAATCTTATGAAAAAAAAGTTGTTTCCCGAAGCCGGACAATAGAGGCTATTCCCCTCACTAGTATTTCTGATCAAGATATAGTTAGGTTAAGTACCGGTATTAGTGAGTTGGATCGGGTTCTGGGCGGGGGCATAGTACCAGGTTCGGTAGTTCTATTAGGGGGAGACCCGGGTATAGGAAAGTCCACCCTTTTACTCCAGGTAGCCAATTTCATTGCACGGGATAGTAAAACCGTAATTTATCTTTCCGGAGAAGAGTCTTTAAAACAGGTACGGTTGCGTTCCCTGCGACTTAATATACATAATGACAATATTTATCTGCTTAACGAGCAGGATATTGATTTGTTGGATGAATATATCAAGGAGATTAATCCTGAATTAGTTATAGTTGATTCTATTCAAACCGTTTACTCTCCCGATATATCCTCTATTCCAGGTAGTATTTCTCAGCTACGGGAGTGTACTGCCCGGATAACTAATATAGCTAAGAGTAATGATAAAGCGTTTTTTTTGGTGGGTCATGTAACCAAAGATGGTGCTTTAGCAGGTCCCCGGGTACTGGAACATATGGTAGATGTAGTGGTCTACTTCGAGGGGGAGAAGAACTATTCCTTTCGCCTGTTACGTGGGGTGAAGAACCGTTTTGGTTCCACTGATGAAATAGGCCTGATGG
>CAZUFR010000295.1:0-1971 GCA_964619655.1 uncultured Syntrophomonas sp.
GAAAATACTAAAATTAGCTAGATAGGAGGGGAGGTATGGCTTTGTTAGACATTATCACCAGATTTTTTGCCAAGGACAACGTAGCTAGCAAAGACGTTGCCCGGGAAAGATTGCGCCTGGTTCTGGTTCACGACAGGGCCTCGGTATCTCCTGAGTTTTTGAACCAGCTTAAAGAAGACCTGATAAAGGTCATTAGAGAATACCTGGAAATTGATGAAGAAGCCCTTTCGGTAGATTTGGCAAATGAGGATGATTCCATCGCCCTGGTTGCTAACATACCAGTCAAGGGTTTCAAGAGAGCGGGGTGATAAATCGGATATAGGATAAAAATTTAATATATTTAGCTCTCAGACCCGAGGGAAACCTCGGGTTTCTCCGTTATACCGGTACCAAACCCCTACCTGAGGCAGGAGAATAGTGCCAATATTTTTTCCCGTAACCATAGGATATTATTGAATTTTCCGAAATATCATTGCCTGGAAACTTTATGTAGATTACAATCAAATATAGAAATATTTACACAATTTCCTAAATAGAACAGGAACCGCCCCAATTTTAGGGATGAATTGATAAAAGCAGCTGAGGAAAGAAAATCTGGCGCCGGAGTAACAAGATAGTATAGAAACCTGATACAGTGATGGATAACCGATATATGTACTATATACCGGAGACCATAAAAATATATTAAATTATTAAGGGGGTAATTTTTTTATGGAGAATTATCGGGGGATTTCTTATGAAACCGTACTGGCATGGGTTGAAGGCGGTATTGGCTACGTACAGTTTAACCGCCCTAAAGCTATGAATGCAGTTAATGTCAAACTGCTGGAAGAGGCTTATGAGGTTCTAACTGCTTACAGTGATGACCCGGAGGTAAAAGTAATTATTATTTGTGGTAACGAAAATGCATTTTGTGCTGGCGCAGACCTGGTCGCAGTTAAAGAGATGAATGCTTTTGAAGCACGTGAGTTCCTGGATCATGTTCATCGCACTCAGTTTGCTATTGAGGATAATCATAAGCCAGTTATTACAGCGGTTAGGGGACTGGCTCTGGGTGGAGGCATGGAAATCATTCTTTCCAGTGATATTCGCATTGTTGCAGATAATGCTACCATGGGTCTTCCTGAAATCAGCCTGGGAATATTTCCAGGTGCTGGAGGAACCCAGAGGTGGTCACGTTCAGCATCAATTTGCTCAGCCAAGCTTTATATCTTTACGGGAGACTTCTTTAACGCTCAGGAGGCCTACCGTTTGGGTCTGATTAACATGATGGTTCCTGCTGATGAAGTCATGGATACGGCTGCGAAGATAGCCAGGAAAATATCCCGCAAATCTCCATTATCTCTGCGGGCAGCAAAACAAGCTATTAATAATGCTATGAATATGGATATTAAATCTGGTTGTCGGGCTGAACAAATAGCCTGGTCCATGATGTTTGCATCCGAAGACCAGAAAGAAGGAATGGGTGCTTTCCTGGAATCCCGCCGGGCAGAGTTTAAAGGCAAGTAATTAAAAGGTGATCGAGGTGTAACAATACATTTCTTTTAACTACTGGTAAACCCGGGGGATCCCCGGGTTTACTGTTTTAATCCCTTCGCAGAGCTTCGATAGGGTCCAGATTGGCAGCTTGATTGGCGGGTAGAATGCCAAAAATAATACCAATAGTGGCCGAGAAGGTAAATGCCAGTAAGACAGTAGTCCAGGAAACTAGTGGCGGCCACTTGGCCAGGGCGGATATAAGGAAAGCACCACCTATACCCAGAGCCATGCCTATTATACCTCCAAGGAGGCAGAGAACTATAGCTTCAATCAGGAACTGGATCAGGATATCCCGGCGGCGGGCACCCAGGGCCATACGTAACCCAATTTCCCGGGTTCGTTCAGTTACTGATACCAGCATAATATTCATGACCCCGATACCACCTACCAGCAGGGAAAACCCGGCAATGATTCCAATCACCAGAGTCATCA
>CAZUFR010000296.1:0-1960 GCA_964619655.1 uncultured Syntrophomonas sp.
AAAATAATAAATTTAAAAGGCCTGCTCAATATGATTAATAACTTCTTTATTACCTTCTATGAGGATGGTAATAACATCAAAACGTATTTCCTTATAGGGGTGCTCAGCACTATTCAGATAAATTAAAGCCGCCTGACGCAGGTGATTGATTTTCTTCCTGGTTATAGCCTCCTCGGGAGAACCAAAGCTGGTGCTTTTTCTGGTTTTAACCTCGACGAATACTATTTTACTATCCTTTTCGCATATTATATCTAATTCCCCGTTACGGGTGTAATAATTTCGGTCCAGTATCTTGTAACCCTTGTCCTGTAAATAGCGGGCGGCAATTCCTTCGCCCCACAATCCTAGTTTTCGTTTCATAACCTACCTCGGTTTAATATTTTTTGTCCATGGAATATATAAAGGCTAGTATTTCAGCAATTACAGCATATAGCTCAGGAGGAATCTCTTCATATAAATCAAGTGCCATGAGATACTCTACCAGTTCACTTTCTTCCTTTAAAGGTACCCCGCTCTCACGGGCTACTTCCCTTATACGCTCGGCTATATATCCTCGACCCTGGGCCACTACTACTGGTGCCTGATCTTTCTCCGGGTTATAGCGTAGGGCTACTGCCTTTTCAATTTTATCCTGACCTTTCCCTTTATCCATAACGTTACCCCCTAAACCGTTACATCAATGGAAAAGGGCCGGAATTTCATAGGTACTTCTTCCATTTTCGGTCTAAGTTTATCGATTTCCTCATCCTCCTTAACCCTTCGCACACCCAGGTTATTAATTGTGTAGCCAAGCTGGTTGAGCCCTTTAATTAACTGGTTTATATGCTTATTAAAATAATGCATAACCTTGTCTGATTCAACTACTCCCTGCAAAGTTATGGTTTTATTCTTACTCCAATTAACATGAAAGAGCACCATACCCATGTTAGCAGTGTCTAATGAGACAATGAATTTTATATTATCCTGTTCTTTAAGTAATTTGTTTCCCGCTTCACGATTTACCCGCATTTGACAGAGACGGTATTCATCGTCTATTTTCACCGGGAACGAGAAGTAGTAATAGTTGAAGTTAGAATCTGGCATACGACTTAAGTAATTAAAAATTCTCTGCCCACTCAGTTCCCTTTCCATACCTTCTACCCGGTTTAGTAGTTCACTTATAAGGGATAGTTTGGATACGATTTCCCCATCTTTTATCAGGTCTTGTACAAGAATTAAGGCTCGCACCAATTCTTTTTCCGATTGCAGTAGGTTCTGCAGCCCGTCTCTTATGGCAGCAGGATTATTGCTTAACTCTATTTGCAAAACATCCAGGAGAGGCCGAATCAGGGCCAGGAATTTAAGCCCATCTCCATCGCCCCTTATTCCCGGTGACAGACTGCTAACTTTATCTCCACCAGGGGATAACGATTCTCTATTAGCTATCAAACCTTCAGCCGGGCGTTCTAATATAGGCTGTTGGCCGGGATTTTCTGCTACCGGACGGTTTACCGTGCTGGCCTGCTTCTCATCATTACCTGCTGACATTGCTGCCACTGCCGTACCGGCAGGTCGCTCTGCCAGCTGCTGGCCAAGTCTTTCAGCTGCTGCTCGGTTCATGGTACTACCCTCATCACCATCTGGCTGTATTATGGTTACCTGCACCGGTACCCTACCAGTATCCCGGGGCGGTTCAGACGCTGTCGGGGACAAAGTATTACCCGTGACCGATGTTTGGGTCCCCCCGGTTTGCGGTTCAGCCCGGTATTGTGCTTCCCTACCGGTAAGCCCTTGCCCACTTGGCGCTACCATCCGGTCAGGGTTCGTTACGGTAGTATTTTGAAGCGGAGGATTCTCAGCCAATATTGGTCTACTGGCTGCAGGACTTAAGGTTGGTTGCTTATTATACTCGCCTGCCGGTTCAGCCTTGCTACCCCCACCAGTACTAGTTTCCAGAATCGCTCCCTGCCCGGTTGTCGAA
>CAZUFR010000297.1:0-1959 GCA_964619655.1 uncultured Syntrophomonas sp.
GTAAGTGAACGGCAAATAGCTTACTATGAAGCCCGGGCTCGTGGCGGAGCAGGGCTGATCATTGTTGAAGCGGCTTGTATTGATGCACCTGCCGGACGGGAAGGGTTTGGTCAGATTCTTATAGACCATCCGCGCTATCTGAGAGGTTTAAGCCAACTGGCAGATGGTATAAAATCTTGTGGTAGCCGAGCGTTTATTCAATTATTTCATGCTGGTCGTCAGGCTCATAGTATAATTACCGGAGTTCAGCCAGTAGCTCCCTCGGCGGTTGCATGTGCTACGGTAAAAGATGTTCCCCGGGAACTGTCTATTACTGAGGTAAGGGATATCCGTGATAAATTTATTGCTGCTGCCGGCTATGCTTATATGGCCGGATTTGATGGAGTTGAAATTCATGCTGCTCATGGTTATTTAATTAATCAATTTCTTTCACCCAACTCTAATCTGCGCCAGGATGAGTACGGGGGTAGCCTGGAAAATCGAGCACGATTGTTAATGGAAATAGTTACTGGGATTAAAAAGAGTTTCCCGAAATTAGTTTTGGACGTACGCTTAAATATAGACGATTTTGTATCGGGTGGCCTGGAGATGGTCGAATCTCTGGAAATCTGCCGTCAGTTGGAAGAGGCAGGGGTAGAGCTGATTAATTGTTCCTGTGGTACTTACGAATCAGGGCTAACCAGTATAGAACCGGCATCCTATAGTGAAGGCTGGCGTACCTATATGGCAGAAGCAGTAAAACAGGCGATAAAGATTCCAGTTATAAGCGGTGGTGTGGTGAAAAGGCCGGAGATGGCGGAAGATATTATCCAGTCCCAGCAGGCGGACCTGGTTTTTTTGGGACGGGCTTTACTGGCAGATAGTAACTGGGCATTGAAGGTTAAGAAGGGGCATGAAGAAGAAATCCGCCCCTGTATAATGTGTAATAATTGCATCGAAAGCAATTTTAAAGGAATTGCGGTAAGCTGTGCGGTTAACCCGTCGACTGGCAGGGAACAGGAGCTAATAAAAACTCCCCCAATAAAGAAAAAGTCCACGGCAGTAGTAGTAGGGGGAGGACCGGCCGGAATGCAGGCAGCACTGGCTCTGGACGGTTACGGCTTTGAGGTTCAACTATTCGAACAGGAGGAAAGGCTGGGAGGATTATTGAACCTGGCAGCAGTCCCTCCGCATAAAGAGAGAATTGCTCTATTCAGGGATTATTTAATAAAGTGTTTGGGACGCAGCCGGGTTAGTATTAATCTTAATCAGCCTTATAAACTGGAATATCTAAGAGATAAGTATCCAGACCACCTGCTTATTGCTAGCGGTTCCAGACCAATAGCCCCAGCGTTTGAAGGGTGGAATGAAAAGAATTGCCTGCAGGTGGAGGATATATTAAGTGGTCGTTTTAAGCTTGAAGGTCAACAGGTGGCAATTATCGGTGGAGGGAGTAATGGATGTGAGACTGCCGATTTCTTAATTCAAGGGGGTAACCACATTACCATTGTAGAAAAAGATGAATTTCTAGCCTCAGGCATGGAAAAGAAAAATCGGCGTGATTTACTTAACCGGCTACAAGCAGGTAGAGTTATAAGGCGTACCAGCAGTAATGTAATAGAAATAGGAAATGATTATGTAACCATAGCTAGTAGTAACGGTCAGCAGGAGAGTTTACGCGCCGATTATATAATATCAGCAACAGGTTATAAGTCCAATAACGAAATTTATCTTAAGGCGCAAAAACAACATTCCAGCGTGCACCTTATTGGGGATGCCTTTGCGGTTGGAGGGATAAGAGAGGCCATACGGCAGGGAGAAACCCTGGCAGCAATGCTGGTTCAGCGGGAGTATTCAGGTGTTCGGGAGTAGTAAGATGGATGACGCAGACAGCAAAGAGAGGGAAAGAATCAGACAGCTTAATCGCTATGAAGAGGAATTATGGAAACAGGGATTTAGATACATAGCCGGTATAGATGA
>CAZUFR010000298.1:0-1955 GCA_964619655.1 uncultured Syntrophomonas sp.
AGCATGGTCAGCGTTACCCCATTGCCAGCGATGCTAATTGTCGCAGTTACATTTATTATCCTTATCATCTGTGTCTATTTTCTTATCTACCACAGTTGTTTGCCGCCGGGTTAAGATACCTGCGCCTGGATGGGCAATATTATGAAACTGAACAGCTATTGCAAACGATATCTATATACCGTAAGGCTTTGGAAGATCTGGAAACGGGAGTCTGGCAGCAACAAGATAATTACCGGAAACTGCTGCAGCTTCACCCCCAGGGTTTAACGGCAGCACCATACTTTAGGAATTAACAAATAGTTTAGGGGTAGGGGTGTGTAATTTATACAGGTAAATAACATATAGACTTTTAATAATGACATTATGGCGTTGAGGAGGGTTAATATGATTACTGGTATGGAAATACGTAACCAGGAATTCAAGAAATCTATGCGTGGTTACAGCGAAACAGAGGTAAGAAATTTTCTGGCGGAGCTGGCCCAGGACTACGAAAACCTTTACAGCCAGAATGCTAACTTAAAGGAAAGCGTTCAAAGGCTGGAGTCTGAACTAATTAAATACCGCAAAATAGAAGATACCATGAATAACAGCTTGATATTTGCCCAGCAGGCTGCTGAGGATTTGAAAGCCAATGCTCGCCGGGAAGCTGAATTGATCATAGATAGTTCTAAAAAGCGCATAGCCGAAGTGTTTGCGGTATACCAGGAAGTAATAAAGCGCTTAAGCCTATTCAATGCCGAGCTTAAATCACAGATGGGTGGGCAGATGGAGATGCTGGAAAAAAATCAATTACGAGTGGAAGAACTTTCTCAGTTTTTTTATAGTAAAGATATTAAAGAGCTGATGGAAGAACTGGAACAGACTAATATAAAGGCTATACAAGAATAATATATGTTAAACATACAGGAATCCGATAAAGGACTAAGAATTGAAATCAAAGTGCAACCACGCTCTTCACGTAATCAGATTTCAGGTGTACAGGATGGGGTACTTAAGGTGAAACTTACTGCCCCTCCAGTGGAAGGGGAAGCCAATCAGGCTCTGGTTAATTTTTTCGCTCGTTTATTGAAAATACCGCGCAAAAACATCGTACTTATCAGGGGAGAAACTGCTCGCAACAAGCTTATCGAAATTAGAGGTTTAACTAAAGATGAACTCCTGCGCACCCTCGGCGTAAAAGATAATGTGTAGGGGCGAACCCATGTGTTCGCCCGTCGGTCAATAGCTCCGTCCGCGACAGGATTAAAAATCCCACGATTCACTGCTCGGCCGGGCAGACACACGGATCTGCCTCTATAATCACGTACCTCAGCCCTTACCGACATTTTCTGCTTCATAAAGCATTTTTACACCCGGGCTCTGTTTTCGACTGAGGATGGCAATAAGCATGGCCACCAGTATCATGACCGCCCCCACCAAAGCCCGTTGGCTAAAAGTCTCGCCAGCCCAGAAGTGACCTGCCAGGGCAGCAAAAACCGGCTCGGTAGTTAATATAACTGCAAAGCGAGTAGGAGTACTATACTTTTGCATACTGTTTTGCAGGAGAAAGGCCAGGGAAGTAGCAAAAATCGAAGTAATTAATAATGCTGCAATCAGTGCGGGACTAAAGCGCTGGGGCCATGGTTCCAAAATTAGTCCCACCACCAGACAAAAAATGCCGACAAACAATATTTGTACACTGGTAATCGCCAGGGCACTATGGCGATGCGAAAGGCGGTCCACAAAGACCACATGAAAGGCGAACCCGAAAGCACAAATCAGCACTAGCATATCACCGTAAGAAAGTGACGTCTGCCAATCTTGAAATGACATTAAAAACAAACCCACAAAAGCCAGGAGCACCGTAATTATGGTACTAAAACTGGGGGTCAGCCTGTTAATAAGCATATAAATGATAGGCACCAGCACTACACTTAACCCGGTAATGAAACCGGCATTGGACGAAGTAGTATACT
>CAZUFR010000299.1:0-1952 GCA_964619655.1 uncultured Syntrophomonas sp.
AGCAGGAAACGATATAATTGCCAGCTTTTCATAAAAAGCTCACTATAGCCCAGGTAAGTAACCAGGGTCTGCCCTAGCAGTTTGCCCAGCACCAGAAGTACAAAAGCCAGGATTATTACTATGGCCAGGCCGATGGTAAAAATAATGGACATGCCCCGCACTTTCCAGAAGGGCCGGGTTTCCCTCTCGTCATAGGCCTTGTTAATGCCGCGGATAACTGCATTAATGCCATTGGAAGAGGCCCAGATGGTGAAAAGCGCTCCCAGTGACAAGAGAGTCTGGCGGCTGGAGCCAAGCGTCTGGCGCAGCACCTCTATTACCACCGTATAGGCCTCAGCAGGCAAAAATCGGGACAGGTCATTTAAGGCTTTTTCACCGGCAATGGGGGTATAGCTTAATAAAGTTAATAAAAAGATAAGGAAAGGAAAGAAGGCCAGTATTAGATAATAGGTTAACTGAGCTCCCAGGGCCGGAACTTCGTGGTCCTGGAAACGCAGGTAGAAATCTTTTAGCATTTCATAGTTTTTATTCATCTGGTACCTCCGCAGGCTAGTCCTAAAAAACACCTTTACCAGGGGTTTGTCATCTGCCCTGCTATTCGCTAATTACCTCACCATTTCCTTTTTTTACCCCAAAACATGAAATATTCATACGACTGAATAATTAGACGCGGAAACTGTATCCATAGGGCACACGGATGTTCCCCAGCACTCAGTACTAACATTCACCCTGCACACTAAGTCAAGATTTAACTGAGTGCCGGGTCACCATTAATGGAGCGGAATCATTAGGGAACTACGTACCCAAAGGGCACACGGATGCTCCCTACGGTCGCTATTAAGGTAGCGGATTCATTTAGGGCTAAAATAAAGAGAAATACGAAGTATTTCAACGATAATTATTAATTATTAATTTTTAATTCAAACCCACTATCTTTTAACCACATATTCACTAATATGCAATCAATTATGGGTTTTTGCAGTAGAATCTGTATTAGATTAACTATAATTTCAAATACTTATGTATATAACAGTTTTTCCAATTTCAGACGGTAGTAAATTTCAAAAAATATAGTATATAATCTACATATATGCCGAAAGGAGTTGAGGAAAAAGATGGGAAATGCCAAAATATTTGTTAGAGAGAGACGCAAAGTCTCCGAAGGCGAGAAAAAGCCACGTTACGCTGTAGTTGGTGTAGCAGGAACCGATTTAAAAATTCACGTCAAACATATTAGAAAGTCGGAGATCGATCAAATCGCTGCTGCCCTGGGAGCAGAAATTGTCTTCCTGACTGCTGGCAAGGACGAAGCAGAAGTCGAGGTTGACGACTAGAAAGGATTTATAGGTAATGGCTCTTATTCGCGAGAAAGACAGCAAGCGCCTGCACATAAAAAGCAAACTCATGGGAGAATCCCTGGTAGGCAAGAGTTTTATCCAAAGCCTGGAGTATGGAGAGCAGTTCCGGGCTTTACCGGATGTTAACGTACTTAAAATCGGGGGCCAGAGTATTACTGATATGGGTGCCACTGCTGTACTGCCGGTACTGAAAGAGATTGTTGAGAATGCTGGTCAGCATAAAATGATTATTTCTACCGGCGGAGGAACCCGTTCCCGTCACGTCTATGCTATTGCCATGGAATTAGGTATGCCTACCGGGGTTATATCCACGCTAGGGCAGAGTGTATCCGAACAAAATGCTCTTATGATATCAACCCTGCTCATGCCCCATGGAGGTATCAAAGTAGGACACGATGATATTCCCAAATTGGCTGCCTATTTTATTCAGGGCTGTATCCCGGTCATTCATGGTATGCCACCATATGGTTATTGGGAGCACTTGCCTGAGGAAGGGCGGTTGCCTCCTAACCGTACCGATATGGGAGCTTATCTCCTGGCTGAAGTAATCGGGGCTAAACATTGTATCTTTGTTAAAGATGAAGATGGCCTGTA
>CAZUFR010000300.1:0-1916 GCA_964619655.1 uncultured Syntrophomonas sp.
AAAATATCATCCTGCCACTGGGTATCAGCTTCCTGACCTTTCAGCAAATTGCCTATGGGGTTGACTCCTACCGGGGAGAAACTGCTGATTACAGTTTTCTGGACTATGCGGTTTTTGTGGCCTTTTTCCCTCGCTTAATTGCCGGGCCTATCGTTTTACATAAGGAATTCATACCCCAACTTAACGAAAAGAAAAATTATAGTATAAACTACGAGAATTTTTCATATGGTATCTTGATGTTCGCCATTGGTCTGGCCAAAAAAATCTTTATTGCCGATGTTTTTGCCCAGGCGGTGAACTGGGGCTATGGTTCGGTTGGATCATTAACCTCTCTGGATGCGTTCATTGTGATGCTGTCTTATACCTTCCAGATATACTTTGACTTTAGCAGTTATACTGATATGGCCATAGGTATTGGACTGATGTTCAATATCAAGCTGCCGATCAACTTTAATTCACCCTATAAAGCTCTGTCGATCCAGGATTTCTGGAAAAGATGGCATATTACCTTAACCAGATTCCTGACCAAGTATATATATATCCCGCTGGGCGGCAACCGCAAAGGACCAGTCCGGACTTACGCCAACATTATGATCGTTTTCCTGATCAGCGGTTTCTGGCACGGAGCTAATTGGACCTTTGTTTTCTGGGGGTTCCTGCATGGCCTGGCCAGTGTCTTGACCAGAAGGTTTACAACCCAATGGAATAAGATGCATAAGGTCCTGCAATGGTTTTTGACCTTCTTGTTTGTCAACATTGCCTGGGTGTTCTTCAGAGCGGACTCTATCACCCAGGGTTTTACCATTATCAAAAGAATGGCGGAGTTTCAATCTCCGGCGGTTACGCAAACCCTGTTGGAATGTTTTGAGCTGCCGGTAATCACCGGGTTGGAAAGCCTGCTTCATGTGGTAAACTCCAGTGCATGGGTCAACGGACTTGATATGATGCTGTTTTTGGCTTTCACCTTTGTCATTATCCTTTTGTTTAAGAATTTGCAGGAGATGGAGTTTAAACCTACGGTGGTCAACGCCGTGTTCACCGTGATTCTGCTGGTGTGCTCGATATTGTCCATGTCGTCGATTTCGACCTTCATCTACCAGGGATTTTAAGGGGTGTGGTGATGAACAAAAAGAAATGGGTGACTTTTGTTTTGGGGGCTACATCCGTATGCCTGTTGGTATTGATAATGATCAACATTATCGTTGATCCGTTTATGCAGTATCACTCACCGCTTTCCAAAATGAAGCCTTACTATAAATACACCCAGGAATACGCTATGTATTGGCTGATTGGCCGCGTTAAAAACACTCCCACTGAGGCGGTGATCGTCGGTTCGTCGTTATCGAACTTTATTTCCAGTGATAAACTAGGTGAACAGTCTGGACTCAGGGTTGTCTCATTAAGCAAATCAGCGGGCAGGCCCAATATTTATACCCTGTTTCTAGAGGAATCCCTAAAAAGGAACCGGCTGCAAACCATCTATTACGAGTTAAACTTTCCCCATTTGCACATGGAGTATGAAGGCGATATACCATTATATCTCTATAACTCCAATCCAATCGATGATGTTAAATATGTTTTAAATAAAGACGTAGCGAAAATGAGCACCTATATACTGATTAGCTGGTTAGGCGATCAATTTCAGCCGGGAAATGAAACGAAGCGGGATAAGATTCCCGCGCAAACAGTGTTTGAGGTGGACAGGAGCCAGAACACCAGTAGATACAGTACCCTGGCAGTTGCCCGCAGCCTCTACGTCCGTCATGGCAAGGTAGCTGATAAGAGTTCTGTTATCGATTACCGTACAAAAGCTAAAAATAATATTGAGCAAAATATTATTCCCTTCCTGAAAGAGAATCCCGAGATCAAATTTGTGTTTATTGTTCCCTGTATAAGCATTCTGAACACCTATGACC
>CAZUFR010000301.1:0-1913 GCA_964619655.1 uncultured Syntrophomonas sp.
AGGGACGGTAGGGCCAGACGTTAGTGGTTAATTGTCGTCTGGCTCCCAAGTCCTTAACCCCTCAATTTTCATCCATGGTTGCTTGTGCTCTTCAGGGTACGTATGCCCTTCAGGGTATGTCCTCTAGCTATGTGGGATTAATGAGAAATAAAAACTGACCGTTATTTTTGAAAAGCCTGTAGTTTTTTGCTGATCTTATTTTTGCCTCGGGGAAAGAAAGGATATTATGGGCAGGTCAATTGATCAGCACAATCTTATAGTGCTGAAAATGTTGTGGTTTATTACTATCATTACCTGTTTGCTCGACCTGGTACAGGGTAAGCATTATACTTTGTTCCAGTATATAATTATGCTTATCATTCTGCTTCTGCCCACCTTATTGCTAATGGGAGATATATTCTTAATCCGGGGGAGCTATCTTCTGGTTACGGTTCTTATTCTATATTTCTCCCTGCGCCTTTTTTGGCAGCCTTCGCTTATTAATCTACTATTACTTTACTTGGCCATGTTTCTTACTGTTATTTACCGACAAACCGCTCTGATTCTGACGGCAGCTATAGCTGCAATCGTGGTTAGTATTATTGTCTTCCAACTGCATCCGGGTAGCCTGGTAGATGCGGTGGAAGGGATGCATCCAGTATGGTTTATAATTCCTGGTTTAATTCTTATTATTCTAATGCTGGTGCTTAATCGTTTTATCCGGGTTTCACACCGATCTACTAAAAAGGAGCAGCAGCAGTGGCATAATATTCAAGCAGGGTTTGCCATACTAACCTGGTCTTATGAACTTAAGAGAGGACAGTTATTTATGTCCAAGGGCATAGAAGAGCTGACCGGGTTGCCGGCAGATTTTTTCATAAAACAACCAGAAAGAATGCAAAAACTAGTTCATCCCTATGATTCGCTACGCCTATTTGAGGCTTACAAAGATTTGCTAGCAGGTAAAAAAAGGGTTCTTGAGCATCGCTTGTTACTAACTGACGGCAGTATACGATGGGTTCAGCATCTGGCCCTACCCTTTCAGGATAAGACCGGAAACATAACAAGGTTAGATGGCTTAATTATAGATATGAGTAAACAAAAAGTGAGAGAAGAAAAATAAAACACATGGCTTTTTACGACCAATTAACGGGTTTACCTAACCGGATTATGTTTGAAAATTATTTTGCCCTTACTTTAGCCGGGCAGATACATCAAGAGCAGAAATTAGCGTTAATTTTTATTGACCTGGATCATTTTAAACAGGTAAATGATGAATTGGGGCATGATGTCGGTGATCTGCTTTTAAAAGAGGTGGGGATGAGAATTAAAGGGGTTATGCGGGAAAATGACCTGCTCGCACGTCTGGGAGGAGATGAATTTATTGCATTATTATCTTCTGTTTCACATGAAATAATTACACTGGTGGCTGAGCGTATAATTGATGCCTTTAGCCGTAATTTTGTGGTTAAGGGGCATGAATTACGTGTAGGCGCCAGTATAGGTATTAGTATGTATCCAAAAGACGGTAGGGATTTGGAGACCCTTATTAAAAGTGCTGATAAGGCCATGTATACAGCCAAAAAAAAGGGAAAGAACCAATATTATTTTGGTTAAATTGAAAGCTACGAAAGGCTGGATATTGAAACTTCCATTTTATACTACTTAATTCGCGATCAGTATGAAATTTAATTAAGGCAACAGGGAACCGAAGCATATAGAACAGTTCTCCTGTTGCCTGATTTTTATTGCAGACCCGGATAAGATTCAGAACCGTTAACCTGGCGCTGGAAATTCATTAACATCTGTTCCGCCTGCTGTAAATCCAGCTGTTGCTGAGCTGATACACTAGGAACAGCATCTTGCCGGGCCTCTTGTATCTGCTGCATGGCTTCATCTAGTTTTTGCTGGGCAAACTGGATTTCCTGGGGATT
>CAZUFR010000302.1:0-1906 GCA_964619655.1 uncultured Syntrophomonas sp.
AATTTGAACTAATTACTTGGAGTGGAATTCTCATTTCCAACTTCCCACTTCCGACTTCACAATTAGGAGGGGCTGTTTATGAATATGCTTGAATACCAGCAGCAGTGCTGGAGCAGATCTATGGATTACTGGCAGCAAATCAATCCTTATTGGCGTAATGTTTCTCGAACCGTTCGCTACCTGGATATTTTGCACCAGATACGAAATCCCAATCCCCAATGGTCAACCCCTAATTATATTATTTATGAGCACCAGACCTTGCGTCTGCGCCATTTCCCCAACCGCCGGCATAGTAATGCTAAACGACCGGTGTTAATTTTACCACCCCAGGCCGGACACCATTCCAACCTGGCGGATTACTCACCAGCTCAGAGTCTGGTCCGGGTTTTCCAGCGTTATGGCTATGACGTTTACGTAGCTCAATGGATTTCCGCTACCCCGGAGTACAAAGATTTGGGTATGAATGATATTATTCGTTTGACCGATGAGGCGGTTGACCAAATACGTAAGCGTACCGGTATCTATAAAATACATTTAGTAGGACAATGCCAGGGAGGTTGGCAGGCCAGCATCTACACCTCTCTTTTTCAGGATAAAATATCTACCCTGGTTACCGCTGCAGCACCTATAGATGTCTGTGCGGCTCCCACTGATATTGTGGAGAATGCCCAATTACCGATGAAGTTCTTCGAGTTTCTGGTGGCTACTCACCAGGGACTGATGTCAGGTAAATTTATTCTTTGGGGGTTTAAAAACATGCAGGCTGAGGAGCACTATGTACGCAAATATTTTCGCCTGTGGGAGATGATTGAAGACGATGATGATGAAGCCATCAAGCGTTTTGTTCATTTTGAAAATTGGTATGAATACACCCAGATGTTGCCAGGTAAATTTTATCTGGATATTATTAAAAACATATTCAAGGAGAATAATCTTACCAAACCGGGTAGCTTTAAACTGGACGGACGTCCGGTAGATTTGCGCAATATCACCTGCCCGGTAATAATAATGGCCGGAAAAAAGGATCATATTACCCCTCCGGCCCAGGCTTTCGCTTTAAAAAATTATATCAGCACTCCTAAGGAAGACGTAGTGGAGATTTTAACAGAAGGTGGGCATATTGGTACCCTGATGGGGACCGAAGCACTACGGGAGGATTGGACCGCTGTAAATGAAGTATTAAAATTAGCTATATAAAGACAATATAAGGGAGGATGCAGTTGACCAGAATTAGAATGACGGTAGAATATGACGGCAGCAAGTATCACGGTTTTCAGATACAGCATAATGCTAATACGGTACAAGCGGAACTAGAAAAGGGTATACTACGCCTTACCGGTGAGGAAGTATCAATCATCTGTGCTGGTCGTACCGACTCCGGGGTTCACGCTCTGGGGCAGGTTATTGCCTTTGATACGCAAACCAGCATTCCCGGGGATAAGTGGCAGTTTGCTCTTAATAGTTTTTTGCCGACAGATATTCAAATTATCGAGAGTAGTAAGTGCATTCCGCAATTCCATCCGCGTTTTGATGCCCGGAGTAAAACTTATCATTACATAATTTACCGGCAGAATAAAGGGCGCATATTTTATCGTAATTATGCTCTCCACAATACCGATTTTTTAGATATAGCAGCTATGCAGGCAGCCTGTCAGTTGCTGGAGGGCAGGCATAATTTTAAATCATTTTGTGCCAGTGGATCCAGTGTAAAAACATTTGAGCGTAGTATATATCGCTGTAGTTTGGCGGAAGAGGAACCCTTCCTGCGCCTGGAAATTCAGGCAGATGGTTTTCTATATAATATGGTACGGATTATTGTAGGTACTTTGTTAGAAATTGGGCGGGGTAGTTACCAACCCGAAACCATGAAAGATATTATTGCAGCCCAGGACCGTTCCCAGGCCGG
>CAZUFR010000303.1:0-1893 GCA_964619655.1 uncultured Syntrophomonas sp.
TGGTACAGTTCCAATATCTTTCACCATTTTTAAAGGCGAGAGGATAAAACATGGCGCCCTGCTTCTTCAGTACATATTCAACTGCCTGCTTTTTAATTGCGGGATCGGCATTTACCCTGAGCAAGCAGATTTCGCTATATTCCCAGTAATGATCCACAGGTTGAATATTAACTCCTAGATCACCGAAACTTTCCATAACCTGTCCATTACCTATATAAATTCCGGCATGGGAAAAACGCCCATAAGAACAACCCGGATATCCCCCCAGAATCAAGTCTCCTGGTTCCAACCCGGCAAATGAAATATTATTGGCGTAATAACTATTGAAACCATAACCTATATGACCATGTCGTACACTTTGCAGGTATGTATACATAACCGCATTTTTATCGTTAAAAACATGGCGGTTAGCAAACGCAACCAGCAGGAAAAAAATTAACGCCAGCAGCGGGAATATTATCAAATTAAATTGTTTCCATTTCATACTCCTCATTCACTCCTCACTATATTTTAACCTTAATTGCATCATAAACCCATTTTTCCCTAAAGTTTATTGCATTTTAGGTGTAACTATCGGGGTTTAAATCTATATACTTAATAATAAGAGGTGAATTATATAATGGGTCATGGTCAGATTTCAAAGTTTTTATTTGAAGATTATCAGATGCTTACCCGCTATATGGAAGGTAAAGCCATTAAAAAGATTTTAAACTGTACTGAGACCAATATTACCATGCTAATGGAAGATGGTATTATTATTGATTTCTCTAATTTGGAAGATGAAATACTATTTGACATCCGCTTACCCATAGGTTCTAATAATAGCAATTAACTAGCTGTATAAAATAACAAAAGAGGTTCGTAATATGAAGAAACTGTCTATTTTTCTACTAATAATTCTACTAATAGTTTTACCCACAGGTTGTAAAGAGGACAAACCTTCTAATCCTGCCGTAAATCAGGATTCAACCTCGGATAATGAGAAAGCGATAAATGGTGCCCCTTCTCCTGCCGAGCCTTTAGCTACACCTGCTGCCGGGGATGAAGATGTTTCCCACCCAGCTACTACAGTTTCTGAACCTGGCAAGGAATCATATTCCTGGTATTTTCGCCCCAATAGTAATCATGAAATCCCATCAGTGAGCCCAGATGTACAAGCAATGCTGGCAGATTATGATGCTTTTTATGTTCTACCAAATAACGAAAACAAGATTTATTTGACCTTTGATGAAGGTTATGAAAATGGATTTACCGGACAAATACTGGATATATTGAAAGCTAACAACATCCGGGCGGCTTTTTTTATTACCGGGCATTACCTTAAAACCCAACCTGAACTAATTAAAAGAATGAAAAATGAAGGTCATTTGGTATGTAACCATACCGCCAATCACCCCGATCTATCCACCGTTACCCGGGATAAATTCCAACAGGAAATTACCTCCCTGGAAGATGAATACCGACAATTGACTAACCTGGAAATGGATAAGTATCTGCGCCCTCCTATGGGTAATTATTCACCCGCTAGCCTGAGCTATGCTAAAGAAATGGGATACCGTGCGGTTTTCTGGAGCATGGCCTTTAAGGATTGGGATATTACCGCACAACCAGGTGCTGAATATTCTTACAGGCATGTTATCAATAATGTCCACCCGGGGGCAGTTATCCTCTTGCATGCCGTTTCTCAGAGCAACACTGAGGCTCTGGACCGGATAATCAAAGATTTATCAGCAGCGGGATATAAGTTTGCTACCTTCGATTAACCCCATTATACTTTACTTGATTCCATCTAAAGACCAGCTTTCCTCGCGGTTTTCTGTTAAGACCAGCTACTTTGCGTTAAAATAGTATAAAACCCGGAGTGGTACGAGTTAATGCGAAGTGTTTTAAGAA
>CAZUFR010000304.1:0-1890 GCA_964619655.1 uncultured Syntrophomonas sp.
GCGGTAAGTAAGACCGTAGATAGTGACACAGTACGCCATGCCTATGAACTGGGTATAACTGATTTTGGTGAGAATCGGGTTCAGGAATTTAACCGTAAAATAGAAGAACTTCCTCAAGCCCGCTGGCATCTTATTGGCCGTTTGCAGACTAATAAAGTCAAAGACGTAGTGGGTAAGGTAGCCTTAATACACTCTCTGGATCGTTGGAATTTAGCTGAACAACTAAACAAAAGAGGATTACAACAGGGAGTTACGGTACCCTGCCTTTTACAGGTTAATGTTGCCGGTGAAGAACAGAAGGCTGGTCTTGAACCTGATGAGGTAGAAAGTTTCTTGGAATCGGTGGGACAACTAGAATTATTGAGGATAGAGGGCCTCATGACAATGGCTCCTCTGCTGGATCAGGGTGAAAAAGCACGACCGGTTTTTAAAGAACTGTATCAAATTAAGGAAAAAGTGAGTAAAAATCGATATAATAATGTTAACCTGCGTTATTTGTCTATGGGAATGTCACAGGACTATGAGGTGGCCATCGAAGAAGGAGCCAATATAGTCCGGGTAGGAAGTGCGATTTTTCATCCCGAATAAAGCGCAAGCTTTTACATAGATATTACGTGGATATGAATCCAAGGAGGGTATAAAAATGGGCGTATTCAACAAAGTGTGGACCTGGCTGGGGCTGGAAAGTGAAGAGGTAGTGAGGGAAGAGTATGTTTCTATACCAGGAAATGTTGAGGAAAACCCGAAGACGCCATCAAATATTGTAAGTATACATAGCAATAAAACTATGAAAGTAGTAGTTTGCGAACCAGATAGTTTTGAGGAAGTTCAGGTATTGGCCGATCACCTGAAAAGCAGAAAACAGTTAATACTTAACTTTGAAAACACCCAACCAGATGAAGCCCGCAGGATAATAGACTTTATTAGTGGTACAACCTATGCGCTCGATGGTAATAGTCAGCAATTGGGGAAGAACGTTTTTGTCTTTGCCCCCAATAATGTTGAGATTGCTAAAGATGCCCGCAGCATAATCCGTAAACCGGGACTGCTCAATCCCTTTGGAGGTGAGCGCTAGTGGCCTCATGCCTGGGAATTATAGGCTGTGGCAATATGGCTAACGCTATTGTAAAAGGTATAAGTACGGATAAGGCCGGTTTTCAGGATATTCTGGTAAATGATATAAATCAAGATAAAGCCCTGACATTTAGCCGGGAATATGGAGTTAAGGCAGTAGACTACGAAACCTTATGGAAAGAGTGCAGTGCCGTAATTTTGGCGGTTAAGCCCTATCAGGTAAAAGAAGTCCTGAACTCCGGACGGGGCAGATGGCGTTCGGGGCAGCTAATAATATCCATTGCCGCTGGTATCAAACTGGCCAGCATGGAAGCAGCTACTGATAATTTACTCTCGGTTATCCGAGTCATGCCCAACACCCCATGTCTGGTAGGTCAGGGAATAGCAGCAGTTGCTGCCGGCGCTAAATCTACCGACGCCGATGTGGATATAGTTATGCGTATTTTTAATTCTCTGGGTACGGTGGTAAAGCTTGATGAGAAGTATATGGATGCAGTTACAGCTGTTTCCGGCAGTGGACCGGCCTATGTATTTTTGGTAGTAGAATCCTTTATGAATGCTGCACTACAGATAGGATTGGATATTAATCTGGCTCGAGAGCTGGTTATAAAGACTATGAAAGGCAGCCTGGAGATGTTGGAGCAAAGTGGTGAGCATCCGGCAGTTCTGCGCCAGGACGTTTCTTCTCCCGGAGGTACCACCATCGCAGGGATAAGGAAATTGGAGGAAAATGGTGTACGCAAAGCCTTTTTTGATGCGGTAGAAATGGCTTATAATAGGTCTATTGAACTTTCCAGCGATGATTAACGGGGAGGA
>CAZUFR010000305.1:0-1888 GCA_964619655.1 uncultured Syntrophomonas sp.
TTGCCGCTTTTGGCTTGGCGGCTAGTCCGAAATCTTTCCAGAAACCGCCTTACTCAAAAGGCGGTTTCGTTATTTTCTGAACATTATGCACAGAGAAATAATTCCCACGATTACCGGGCAGAATTGGAACAATTCGCTATATGTAATCATAGGCATCACCTCCCCTCACGGGAAAGTGACCAACCGCCAAACGGCAACTCCTTTGTCTATTTTAACATAATTTGCAATTTATCCACCACTGCTGCAAGATACACAAATATAAACCGTAAAGGATTTATAGGACGCAGTTTAAGAGGCGTTTACATTAATGGGATTTTATTAAGCCCTATTGACAGATAGTCTAACTGCAAATCAGCAAAAGTAACCGTTTAAATCTCTATTACAAATAATTCAAAAAGGAAGGGTAATAATGAAAAGGCTTTTAATGTCCGGTATGGTAGTACTATTAATGCTTTTTGCTGTAAGCCCAGATGTTTTTGCCAATACTGACGGGGACATAAATAGTTTGTCTGCTCCGCCATTGCCGGTGCAGATAAATGGTTCGGCGGTGAAGGCTCCGGCTGACATGGATGTAATCGAAGGCCAGGTGATGGTTCCCCTGCGCTGGGCAGCAGAACAATTGGGCGCCGATTCCGTACAATGGGACCCCGCTACCCGTACGGTTACCATTAAGACCTCGCAGGATTTTTATAATATGGAGAAGTTGACTGTCTATTATAGAGGATTACAGACCGGTTCTCCTGAGGAAGAAAAGCTGTTGTGCCCGCTTCCGGATAGGGTGAAAAATCTGCATCTATCCAATGCTGTGCCCAACCGGGCATGGATATTGGAATTGGAACAGTTTAAGCCAGCAGGACGAATAAGCACCCGCAATTGTATTTACATATGTATTACCAGTGAAGATGGCTCCTATAAACACGATGCGGCCGTATACAGCATTGAAAATCATCAGGGCCGTTATTACCTACCCATGGACTGGCTGGAGTACCTGTTCAAGGCTACGGTAAATTATAATGAAACTGCCAATATACTATCCATTCAGACCCCCGATCTGGAAAAAGTCAAAACTGAAATTGCCCTGATAGAGAATACTCTTATGCCAGCCAGTGCGGATGAAGCTGTAAAATTATGGGGTCGGGGCGAACAAATCCGTAATGGAGCTCTGCAATATGCGGCTCTGTCACCGCAACTACGCCAGGAAACAGATAAAAGTAGTTCTGTCCGCCAAACATACTGGGCTACCGGTTTTTCAAGCCCCTGGGCAGGTCCGATAACCATAACCAACCGGGAAAAACTCAGCGCTACAAAATTTGAGTACACCCTGTCTTTCCCGGAACTAACTTCTGATCCCCTTGATACCACCACCGCAACGGAAAAAATAGCGGTGGAAAAGCTTCTTTATAGTGGTAAGGAAGGGTGGTTTATCACCCAACTACTACAATCCAGTGGTTATGGGATTATCGATGGCCTTTATAAAAATAATAGCCTGTGTCTGTCAGCAGACAAGGTTTCTTTTCCTCTACCGGCCGACTGGTCACTTGAACAGAGTAATCAGGAAATAATAATAAAAGATAAACAAGACCGCTGCATCGGTGCTATTGAGAAACTGGGCGGCTACTTTCTTCCCAATCATCGTGACATCTTGAGCGATAAAAAGCTGGCCAGCGAGTGGGGCGAAAGCCATTTGCTGGTACTCCTGTACCAATCTCCGGCAGCTTCGGAAACACAGGAAAGTTGGCAGGAAGTCCACGCCATGATACCGCTTGAAAGTCAACACTGGCTCGATATTTCGGTTAAGGTAAGCCCGAAAGATAATGTAGAAGAATTACAAAAAATATTAGAAAACGCTATAATGGGAGCTGTTGGAGAAGCAACTGCTTATTGAGCA
>CAZUFR010000306.1:0-1877 GCA_964619655.1 uncultured Syntrophomonas sp.
TCTCCCTGCTGAGCCAAATCTACGATTTCTTCGTCAGTCATCTCGGTATACGCCAGAAATAAGTTCTGAGCAGTAGCGATAGAACCAGGCATTCAATCGCCTCCATAAAAGTTGTTATTAATATGCAAAAAGTCGGAAATTATATGAAGTGTACACAAGTTTATTATAGCTATAGTCCTGTTACAGGTCAAGCCAATAGTATAGGACCTTTACGGCAGGTCACAGTGAATTCTTCCCAGAATAGTCCGTATATCATCGTTAATGCACTTAATAGTGTCCTTTCCCCTCTAGCTCATTCATTATTAATCTCCCTGTTTTCTCTGACGTAAAACATCATAGATTAGCAGGGCGGCAGCAACTGATGCATTAAGGGAGTTAAGCTTACCTTTCATCGGTATCTTTACTAGAATATCACAATTTTCTTTCACCAGCCGCCTGATACCTTTACCTTCAGAACCTATAACCAGTGCCAGGGGTTCCGGGAAAGACATGGAAAAATAATCTTTTTTAGCCGCCATATCGGCTCCGACTACCCATAGGCCCATATTTTTTAGGTTTTTTATAGTGTTCACCAGGTTGGTTTCCTGTACCAGCAGAACATGTTCAACCGCACCAGCTGAAGCTCGTACCACACCCTCACTTACTTCAGCTGAGCCATGGCGGGGAATAACTATCCCATGTACGCCAGCACACTCAGCCGTTCTTATAATAGAACCCAGGTTTTGTGGGTCCTCAAGTCCATCGAGAATAAGGATAAAAGGGTCCTCTCCCCGATCCTGGGCTAGTTGTATCACCTCGTCTAACTGGGCATAATTATAGCTTTCCACCAGGGCTATTACCCCCTGGTGGTTAACACCGGGCGACATGCGATCCAGTCGTGGCTTATCTACATATTGTACATAAACCCCCTTTTTCCGGGCCAGGTAAATCAGTTCTTCCATTCTTTTACCCTGGCGGTTTTCCAGCATGTATATTTTGTCTATTTTGCGTCGACCCTTCAAAGCCTCCATCACGCTATTTACCCCGGTTAATTTTTCTTGCATAAAAATACTTAACCCCTTTGTTTTTGTTCAGGTGCTCGCTATTTGTGTTTTTTCTAGATTCTTATGTGGTAACTGTTTTGTAGTCCTTATTTAGAGTGAGGAGTAAGGGGCGCTTCGCGCACGACTTCCAACTTCTAACTCTTCACGCCTCACCTCTTACTCTAAACAATTAATCCAGTTATAGATTCCACATTATTCACAAGATAATTTTATCGGTGCTTATACCCAGGGTTATAGTGGATTAAAGATTTCATCCGTTATTACGATTTCGCCATAGTACTTCGCCGGGAAAGATTGGTCATATTCTATATCATTATACAGACTGGGTAGCTGCTTTTGGAAATAGAGCAGGAGCGGTATGGCTACCTGCCGCATCTGGGGATGGGCTGCAGCATCACAGCGTAAACGGAAAAAGTGTCGCCATTCCCTCAAGTTATATGTAACTACTATCTCCGTTTTTAATGAATTGGGCAGAACTGAACGCGCTTCTTGAGCTGAGCGCCCTGCCTCCAGCAAAGCCATGTAGCTTTTCTCCGCCGCCTGGCAGGCTTCTTCCCAATGGCGATAAGCACCATCATCCTCCAAAAAGAAATACGGTTCAATTACCGCAATCTCGTTACCAAATTTATCTTGGCTGTAACGGCAATAGCGGGTGGATTCCTGACTGTAAGCTGCAATCCGGTGCCTAACTATTTCGTGGGATATACCCCGGTCGATAATAAACATCACTGTTGCTTTTTCATGTTCAATTATCGATTCGTGGCCCAGTTTAAGCTTACTTTTAAGAAAATCAGGATTTCCCCGGTCTGCCATTTTGTCTTCCGATTTGTAGCA
>CAZUFR010000307.1:0-1868 GCA_964619655.1 uncultured Syntrophomonas sp.
GCAGAAAAAAGATGATATAGGCTAATCCGGCCATAGTCTTGTTCTTTTCAATATCACCTGGATCAAAGTTCGGGTTCCTGCTTTCCACTGTCTGGTTGTTAACATTTGGTTCTGTAGTCATAAAAAAACCTCCTAATAAAAATTTTGATTATGCCACATTTTATACATTCCAATTAAATAAAGAATCACCCCAGGAGTGATTCTTTGCTAAAAAGTTAAGAATCACCCCCAGGGTGATTATGTAAATAGTATGTAAAGACACCATAAATGTGTTTTATATGTTGATTAAAATGCTATAATTAAAAAAAATCATTTGTTCCCAAATCTACCGTTACAACCTTATATAATAAGGAGAGATACATATTGAAAAAAAATATATCTTTGTTTGTGATCCTGTTTCTTGTATTTATTCCAATATTAGCTGGTTGCGATAATTCTACTAAGGTAAACTCAAAAAATCCTATAACCCTTACGCTTTGGCATAACTATGGTGGTCAATTAAAAGATACTATGGATAATATGATTGATGAATTCAACGATACTGTGGGAGCGGAAAAAGGTATTATAATCAATGTTACATCTATATCCGGCAGTGCCACCCTCCATGAAAAACTGACCATGGCTGCAAATGGTGACCCGGGTGCACCACCCCTTCCTGATATTACCACTGCCTATCCTAAAACAGCTCTTATATTAGCAGAAAAAGGACTACTTGCTGATCTTAATGAGCAATTTTCTGTGCGGGAGCTCTCCGCTTATATCCCCGAATTTTTAGAAGAAGGCCGATTCGAGGGAGATCATCTTTATGTCTTTCCTACCGCCAAATCAACAGAAGTTTTGTTTCTAAACAGAACTTTATTTGATAGATTTTCTCAGAATACCGGTGCCAATATTGAGAATTTAGGTACATTTGAAGGTATTATTAAAACAGCAGCACTTTATTATGATTGGACTGACAAACAAACACCTGATATTACCAATGACGGTAAAGTGTTCTTCATGCCCGATTCACTGTTTAATTTTGCCCTAATCGGATGTCAACAATTGGGAGTAGATTTTATTAGAAATAGTGCTGTTAACTTCACATCTCCGCAATATTCCAAGGTGTGGGAGTGTTACTATAAACCTGCTGTTTTAGGCCAGGCCGCCATTTTTAACGGATATGCTACTGATCTTGCCAAAACGGGTGACATCATATGTTCAACCGGTTCCACCGCCGGAGTATCGTTTTTTTCGCCTACGGTTACATATGCAGACAACACTTCTGAACCGATAGAGCTGGACATTCTGCCTTATCCTGTGTTTGAAGGCGGGAAAAAAGCAGCTATACAGAGAGGGGCCGGTATGAGCGTAATCAAGTCTACCAAAGAAAAAGAGTATGCCGCCGGTATTTTTCTAAAATGGTTCACTAGCCCTGAGAACAATCTTCGTTTCGTGTCTTCTACCGGTTATCTTCCTGTAACCGAAGAAGCCTTTGGTGAGATTATGTCCCAGGAGATTAAGAACACCTCAGATAAAAGAATTAAGGCACTGTTGCAAACCTCAAGGTTAATGCAAAAAGAATATGCGTTTTATATACCACCGCTATTCGAAGGCGTTGATGAACTGCAAAAACAATACGAGAGCCAGTTAAAGGAAACTGCAGCTCAATCTAGAAAATCCTACACAGAACTCTTGCAGAACAGTAATCTGGCGGTAGCCTATGAAACAGTATCAAATGGAAAATATAATAGTTTTATTAACGAGTTTTCAAAATAATTTCCAAAGTAAGTAGAGTCTTGTTGTAGTGGATTAATAGTATATAGAGGCTATTATAAATTGAAAAATTTACTACTTGCAAAAATAGGGTTCTTAAAACAAGAACTTAA
>CAZUFR010000308.1:0-1858 GCA_964619655.1 uncultured Syntrophomonas sp.
TCAGTAAGCTGCAGGCGCAATCAGCCCGGGTGATAAGGGATGGAATAGAGATGGATATAGTCATTGAAACCGTAAAGGTAGGAGATATAATAGTTATCCGTCCAGGAGAGAAAATCCCCGTGGATGGCGAGGTAATTGAGGGCCGGTCCAGCATTGATGAATCTATGCTTACCGGAGAGAGCCTTCCGGTGGAAAAACAACCAGGAGATATGGTAACTGGGGCTACTATTAATAAAAGCGGCAGCTTTAAGTTTCGCGCTAGCAGGGTAGGACAGGAGACTACCCTGGCTCGGATTATAAAAATGGTGGAAGAAGCTCAGGGTACAAAAGCCCCTATCCAGAAAATCGCTGACCGGGTATCCGGGGTTTTCGTTCCAGCCATAGTGGGAATTGCTCTAATAACCTTTGCATTACAGTATTGGTATAGTGGGGCTCTTACTACCGCTGTTCTCAGTGCAGTAGCAGTGTTGGTAATAGCCTGTCCCTGTGCTCTGGGCCTGGCAACTCCCACTGCTATCATGGTAGGGACCGGAGTAGGAGCAGAAAGGGGGATTTTTATTAAAGGGGGAGAACAACTGGAAACCGCCTGTCATATTGATACCCTGGTGTTAGATAAAACCGGGACCTTGACCACGGGTAAACCGGAAGTAACTGATGTTATATCATGTGGCAGGCTAAAGGAAGAAGAGGTAGTTTTATTGGCCGCAGTAGCAGAAAAATATTCCGAACATCCATTGGGGGAGGCCATCTATAACCGGGCTGTAGTGCTTAAAGGAGAAGAGGCCATACCCAATGCCACTAGTTTCCGGGCCTTGCCCGGCCTGGGTTTGGCTGTGGAATACAATCGTAAGTCTATCTTAATTGGTAACCGTCAGCTCCTAAAAGATAATTTTATAGACTTCAGCCAACAGGAGCAAAAGTTGGTGGAACTGGAGAACGAAGCTAAAACCGCTATGCTGGTGGCAGTAGACGGAAGGCTGGAAGGTATAATTGCTGTAGCCGATACCCTTCGTGAAAGTGCTCTTCCGGCAATTAAAAAGCTTAAGCAAATGGGGATTGACATCTATATCCTGACCGGAGATAACCTGCGTACGGCTCATGCGATAGCTTCTCAATTAGGTATTGATAATGTAATCGCCGAAGTTCTTCCTGGGGATAAAGCGGCCCGGGTCCTGGAACTAAAAAATACCGGTAAAAGAGTAGCGATGGTGGGAGATGGAATTAATGATGCCCCTGCTCTGGCTACTGCTGATGTAGGTATAGCTATAGGTACGGGAACTGATGTGGCTATGGAAACCTCGGGTATTACCTTAATGAGTGGGGATCTGCGCAGCATAGTTACTGCCATTCAACTATCATGTGCAACTATGAAACATATCAAGCAAAATCTTTTTTGGGCCTTTATTTATAATATTATTGGCGTACCTTTTGCTGCTCTGGGTTTGCTCTCACCAGTTATTGCTGCCGGAGCTATGGCATTAAGTTCAGTAACGGTAGTTTCTAATTCTTTGCGCCTGCGACGATTCAAAGGAGCCTTGTAGCCCCACCAGGTAAAGAGCAAATATATACCGACCGGTCGGACTATTGGTTCGGAGACTTGAGACCTGCATGGGTCTCATTTTGTTTGTATAGTTTTAAAAAATTTATTATTTGTTTGGCAGGAATACGGAGATTTATGTAGAATTAAACAAATACCAACAATAACAAACAATATATAGATTTAATAGGTATCGTAAAACCGACTAAAAACAACAGTAGTTAACGTCATTTAACATATGTGCAGTAAAAATTGAATAGTTAGTGTCTTCGAGCCTTTTATCCTACAGCTTAAGGCCATGGATAATTGGACGAAGGGGCG
>CAZUFR010000309.1:0-1851 GCA_964619655.1 uncultured Syntrophomonas sp.
AGCCCACCACCCCATTATGTGGTGATAATACCCGGTGAGGAATCCCGTGAGCTATGAGGTCTACCGGGCAGTGATAAGTATTTTCAATCATTTCCTGGCTTAGCTCCCGGGAGTTTTCGTAAAACAAGCTACGGTTTAAACAGGCCAGGGTTTTAACATAAGTAGAAACTGCGCTGATGTCATGGGAAACCAGAATCAGGGTCATTTCCCGGTTAAGCTCCTCTAAAAGATCATAGAAACCAGCAGCAAAACGGCTATCCACACTGGCCGTCGGTTCATCCAAAAGTAATATCCGGGGCTGGGCAGCCAGAGCTCGCGCAACCAGAACCCGCTGTCTCTCCCCACCTGATAATTCTCCCATTTGACGTGAACGCAAAGACAGCATTTCCACTCGTTCCAAAGCTGCAACAGCTATCTTATAATCCTCATGGGAAAATCTTCTTCCCTGCTTTCTCGCCAGTCGTGCACTCATCACCACTTCTTCAACGCTAATAGGAAAATTGCGGTCAAAGACAGCATACTGGGGTACATATCCCAACAGGTGCCGATTTTTTTCCGCTGACTCCCCCATAATCTTAATTTTGCCCCTGACTGGTTTAACCAGACCCAGAAGCACCCGCAACAAGGTAGTCTTACCACCGCCATTGGGCCCAATAATGCCTAGAAAATCGTACTCATTAACTGTCAGGTTTACGTTTTCCAGAACGGTTACCCCATCCAGTTTAACGAATAGGTCTTTTATTTCAATTACTGTTTTAGCCATTATATCTTTATTACTCCCTACCCAGTTCCGTTGCCATGGTTTTAGCCACCTTACGCATGTTATCCATATAGTCTGCCGGTAACGGGTCCAGTAATACTACCCTGGCACCCAACTCAGCTGCTATAGCATCAGCACTATGAGTACTATGCTGTGAGGAATCAAAGATGGTCTTAATATGATTCTTTTTAGCATAATCAATAATACGAGACATTTCCCGGGCACCCGGTTCCTTACCGTGTTCCTCGATGGCAACTTCCTGCAAATCATAATCCCGAGCAAAGTACCCCCAGGCAGGATGATAAACTAGGAAGTTTTTACCTTTTACTCCGCTTAAGGTTGTAGTTATTTCCTGGTCCAATTTATCCAATTCTTTAAGAAAAATCTGTTTTCGTTTCAGGTAGTAATCCTGGTTCTGTGGATCTAATTGCACCAGAGCAGCACTAATAGTTTCCGCCTGTATCTTTACCAATCGCGGTGATAACCATATGTGCGGATTATGATCTATTGTTTTTATTGATTGGGAAGAATCCACTACCAGCATATCCCGATTAGTTGAAATAAACCGTTCCATCCAGGTATCTTCAAAGGGCAGGTGCCCTACCTTAACATATAGATCAGCCCGGCTTAGCGCTTTTAGCTGACCGGTATCAGGTTCATAATTATGTTCATTAGCACCGGGTGGCATCATTACACTGACCTCTACCCGCTCTCCCCCTAATTGCCGCACGAAATCAGCCTGGGGCAGAATACTAACAAATACCATGAGCTTATCGTTCTTTTTATTATCCGTAACCGGTTGGGTAGTTTCGCTACCTATATTACACCCGGCCAGCAGAACCGCTACTATTAATAGAAGGGCTGTAATAACAGCCAGTTTTTTAGAATTTAACATTTATTTATCACCTTGCTTTTTATTTATTCCTAAGTGAGAATTTTGCATAATTACGGTTGTCATCCTGAAGCAAAGCCGAAGCGTGTTGAGGGGATACCCTGAAGGGCACACGCGGTCCTTTTGACACGATAGTTTCTCCCCCTATCATGACTTCTGGCGCCGAGTCTGGCATTCCTGGCAATAACCAGTTATCTCA
>CAZUFR010000310.1:0-1849 GCA_964619655.1 uncultured Syntrophomonas sp.
GAATAGATGCATGCCGGGGCATCCCTTCAACTGCCCTGGCCATATCAATAATTTTACGAGCGGTAGTATCATTCTGATAGGCCTGGGTGAGATCAGGAGATATCTCCAGGGCGCGGTCTATGCTTACCCCCAGTTCCGCCGGTATCATCTTTGCCAACCGGTCTACATCACCATAAGGTATATCCAGAGCCCGGCCTACATCTCGTATAGCCGCCCGGGCGGCCATAGTTCCAAAGGTTATAATTTGGGCTACCCGGTCAGCGCCGTAACGATTAACTATGTATTCTATAACCCGGTCACGTTTCTCAAAACAAAAATCAATGTCTATATCGGGCATACTTACTCTTTCCGGATTGAGAAAACGTTCAAAGAGCAGATCATATTTCAAAGGATCAATGGTGGTAATACCCAGGACATAAGAAACCAGACTGCCTGCAGCCGAACCCCGACCCGGACCTACCGGCACCCCATTTTGCCGGGCCCAATTGACCAAATCCTGAACTATAAGGAAGTAAGCAGCAAACCCCATACTATTGATTACGCTAATTTCGTGTTCCAGCCTTTGCACTATCTGCAGGGAAGGATTCGGGTATTTGCGGGCAAATGCTTCCCGCACCAGCATATCCAGATAGGACTCATCACTGTAACCGGCGGGAATATCGAAATAAGGCAGGTGAAACTCACCAAAACTAAAGTCTACATTACATTCTTCAGCTATACGCAAGCTATTTTCAATAAGCTCGGATCGATCCGGAAACAGAGCCTGCATTTCAGATGCGCTTTTCATATAAAACTCACTACCGGGAAAACGCATACGCTGGGGGTCACTAACCACTGTCCCGGTCTGGATACAGAGCAATACATCGTGAACCGCAGCATCCTTTTTTTTCAGGTAATGGATGTCATTGCTGGCCACCAGGGGAATTCCAGTTTCATCACTAATCTGGTAGAGACCAGGAATTACTTGTTTTTCTTCCTCCAGGCCATGGTCTTGTACCTCCAGATAGAAGTTACCTGGGCCAAATATATCCTGGTAATACAAGGCGGTTCGCAGCGCTTCACTTTTGTTGCCGGCCATCAGCAAACGCGGAATCTCACCTGCGACACAGCCGGATAGAGCAATTAACCCTGCACTATACTGTTGCAGCAATTCCCGGTCCACCCGGGGTTTATAATAAAATCCCTCCAGAAAGGCGCGGCTAACCATCTGCACCAGGTTCTCATAACCCTGCCGGTTCTTACATAACAGTACCAGGTGGTTAAGATTATCATCCAGACCCTTGGTTTTATCCAAGCGACTGCGGGGAGCAAGATAAACCTCACAGCCAATTATGGGTTTTATCCCCTGTTTTTTGGCTTCGCGATAAAAGTCTATGACCCCATAAAGCACGCCATGGTCAGTGATGGCTACTGCCGGCATATCCAACTCCCGCGCCGATGTTACCAGATCCTTAATCCGGCAAGCTCCATCGAGCAGGCTATATTCGGAATGGTTGTGCAGATGAACAAAATTTACACTCATGAAAATCTCCCCGGCAGGATAGTCTTTAACCTGCCTGGCATACATTGCAGGGACAACCGTTAGTTATATCAAGGAGTTCCTGGTAGGTGATAGGCAGGGCAGTGTTGGCAGTACCAGCAGCAGCATAGACTACCTGATAACGTTTGAGACTCTCATCCAGGTAAATAGGAATGTCTTGTTTTAAAGCAAAAGGACATACTCCACCAATATTAAAACCGGTAGTTTCCAGAACCTCTTCCCCGGTAGCCATCCGCATCCGGGAACCTACCAGCTTCTTAATCGCCTTATTATCTATCCTGGCGTCTCCAGCTGCGACCACCATTATAA
>CAZUFR010000311.1:0-1835 GCA_964619655.1 uncultured Syntrophomonas sp.
TCATTATCATGCAATCCCCTGCGCTTACCCTGGTCATTTAACTGAGTCCGTAGTTCTTCGATCTCGTACATAAGCTTTTCCATATTTTTCATTGCTGACTGTGCTCCTTATAAAATATGTCGGGACTCGTATTATAATAACCCGGGGCAGCTAATCTGGCAAGACTATAATTGCTATTTTATTAACCAATCTTATTAGTCTTGGTCCAAATATTCATCCTTTGTGCCTCTTTAATTAATTCGTCCTGAAAATCCGGATGAGCTATAGAAATTAACTCTTCCGCTCTCCACCAAGTAGGTTTGGCTCTTAAGCGCACCGCACCATATTCAGTTACAATATAATCTACCATCTGGCGGCAAATAGTAGTAACTGAAGCTGGGGCAAATGTTGGAACAATGCGGGATTTTAAGTTTCCTTCCTTATCCTTATAGGTAGAAGCTAAACAAATGAAACTCTTACCGCCTTTAGACCACTGGGAGCCCACCACAAAGTCCCACATTCCACCATTACCTGAAATCTGAACGGTATCATTGGTTTCACCATTTACCTGGGAATAGAGGTCAACTTCCACTGCATTGTTAATAGAAACAAAGTTGTCCAAACCAGCTATTACCCGAGGATCATTAGTATAGTCTACCGGATAAGAGGCGCAGTAGGGATTGTTATCCATAAAATCATACATACGTTGGCTACCGATGGCAAAGGTATAAGCTACTCTGCCCCGGTCAAAGTTTTTGGCCATACCGTTCATACGACCAGCCTCAATCATATCCACATAGGCGTCAACAAACATCTCCGTATGCCCGCCCAGGTTTTTTAAATCCGATTCGGCAATAGCTGTACCCACTGCTCCAGGCATACCACCAATACCAAGCTGTATACAACAGCCATCATATATGTATTCCATCAGGTGGTTGGCAATGGCCTTGTCAACTTCGGTAGGTTTAATTCCGGGCAGGTCAGGTAGTTTCTGGTCATCCGGGGCTTCTACGATATAATCTACCAAGCTGATATGAACTGACTCTTCTGCCCCACCCAGGCAAATGGGCTGGTTCTTATTTACTTCAACTATTACTATGTCTGCTACCTGCATGTTAGCTAAGCTCTCCGAATTCTGAGGCCCCAAATTAAAATATCCATGTTTATCCATAGGAGTAACCTGAGCTATAGCCACGTTACGGTGAGGAGCAATTCCTTCACGATAAAGACGACAAGCGTCATGATACAAAATGGGAACATAGTTACATAATCCATAAGATTGTAATATACGAGAGACTTTACTAAATTGCCAATCATTATAGATAAAACTGCCTTTTACTTTGGCTGCTTCTGGTACTGGCGGTAGGCTAACCGCGGTGTAGATCTGAACATCTCTGAGATCAGTCCTTTTCGCCAGAGCCTGATCACAAACTACCGGCTTACCGTTGAAGAAACCGTAATCAATAATGTCTCCAGATTTTACCACCTTTACTGCTTCTTCTGCACTGACTAGTTTACGTTTGTACTCTTCTGTATACATTGTCTAAACCCCCCTTAAAAATCTAGCCCCTGCCTTTTATTTTATTAGCAGGGTATATATTCCCCTCAATATATATTATAACTTAAATTACTTTATATGTATTTACAAATATTTATTTACTTGTAATCCCCAAACACCCAATTCTGTAAGGGTGACGGCTAACTGTTAATGTCATAGTTTCTATTAAATGGTATATGTTCATCGTTTTTTAGACTATAACTTTTTTCTATATAATTCCGTTATTTTTACAAGCCGCTATTTCTTCGTCACTATATCCTAACAGGTATAAAATCTCGTTGTTGTTCTCTCCCAGTTT
>CAZUFR010000312.1:0-1832 GCA_964619655.1 uncultured Syntrophomonas sp.
GTAACCATATCGTCCTGTTTTATCCCCTGTTGTTCATATTCAATATGAATATAGGCATCAGCCTGAGATAGAATACTCATTAGTCCCGATTTTCCCAGGAGGGGTGCAGCAATACGCCTACCGTCTTCATAAAACAGCTTTACCGGAATAAAATCATCACGACCAGCCTGCGATGGTAGGTTCATGGACAAAAACGCTTCTATCTCCACTGCAGGAGTAAAACGTAGAGCTGGTGCACAAACAATATAGAACATCATCAAAGCCGAAACGGGGTGCCCGGGAAGCCCAATAACCAGTTGTTTCCCTATTCTTACTGCCAAAGTAGGTTTCCCTGGTTTTACCGCTATACCATGGAAAAGAAGCTCTGAGTCAGGAAAGGAAAGTAAAACATCGATGGTTACATCCTTAATGCCTACCGAACTTCCTCCCGACATTAACAAAATATCATTATCCTCCAGCCCCTGGGTAACTGCATTTTTCAGGTCTTGAAAATGGTCTGGTACAACAGGATAAATCCGAGGATTACTACCACAGGCTTGAACTGCAGCAGCCAAAGCATACGAGTTAACATCACGAACTTGTCCTATCTGAGGTTTATTCTCAACTGCAATTATTTCATCACCGGTAGAGATAATACCTATATTATATGGCTTAAATACCTTGAGCGAGGTAAGACCCAAAGAGGCTAGCAGTCCTATATCTTGGGGACGCATCTTCTTTCCCAGCAGAAAAACCTCCTGTCCCTCGGCAATATCTTCACCTTTTTGCATAATATTTTCCCATGGTCCTGCTGGTCGGTAAATAAGTACCGTTTCTTCACCTAGTTTTTCCGTATATTCCACCATTACTGCAGCATTACTACCTTCAGGTAGCATCCCCCCGGTAGGAATCCAGCAGCATTGCCCCGGTTGTAGGGTGAGATCTGCTTTTTCCCCCATTTTAACCTCTCCTTTTAGGTCAAGGAAGGCTGGAAGTGACTCACTACAGCCAAAAGTATCTTCCGCATTAACGGCATAACCATCTACCGTAGTACGGTCAAAAGCAGGCAACGGTTCGGGACTTAATACAGCCTCAGCACTGACCCGGTTAAAGGCTTCCAATAAAGGAATTTCTTCTACCTGTCCTGCGGGAAAATGCTCCTTGATCTTGTGCAATGCCTCATCATATTTAACTACTTTAAGAAACTCTCCCATACTCGTCACTCCATTACTTATATAAATACAGCAGACAAAAGCTGTTCCTTATAACTAATTTTGCCCTCATAAATTGGCTAATTATCTAGAGTGAGGGGTCAAGGTGTAAGGTTAATTCCCTAACTCTAAATTCAATAATAAAAAGAAATGCGTAAGCAACCTTAATAGTGAACGATAGTTCACATTGTAGTACCCGTAGGGTGCATTTCTACGTTAATTCAAAATTCATAATTCATAATTCTAAATTAACCACTCTAATCCAGGTTACCACCCAACGTTGCCATACCAATATCATCTGCTAACAGCACCCTATTTGCTTATTATTATACTTCAGGTCAAAAGGATGACCAAATTTCATTGAGATTTTTTGTTTTTAGGCGGCTATTAGGATAAAATTAAAGAAAAAATAGAGCAGGAGTATATAATGATGCAACGCAATATTTACATTGAAAACATGCCGGTAGAAAAAGCCCTGAACCTGTTTATGCAGCGCCTGGAGGATAGTAGTTTTTTTAAATGGGAAAGTGAATATATAGACGTACTGGAATCCCTGGGCCGAGTTAGCAGTTCAGCCATACTAGCCCGACGCTCATCCCCTCATTATGTTGCCTCCGCTATGGATGGAATAGCGGTAAAATC
>CAZUFR010000313.1:0-1830 GCA_964619655.1 uncultured Syntrophomonas sp.
AAGACCGGTCGTTTACCTTTGTACTTAAATCTCCTCCGGCTTCAGACCTGTTAAAGAAAGCAGCCAGCGTAGCCAAAGGTTCAGGTGAACCCAACAAAAATAAAGTAGGTAAGGTTAGCAGGGCCAAGCTAGTAGAAATTGCAGAAATCAAGAAGGATGATTTGAATGCGGCTGATATAGATGCAGCTGTAAGGATGATAGAAGGTACAGCCCGTAGTATGGGGTTAGAAGTTACCGATTAGTTCAAATCTGAATAAAGTGGGAGGATTAAAATCCGATAAACCACAGGGAGGTTAAATAATAATGAAGAGAAGCAAAGCTTATGAGGAAGCCTTAAAAAAATTTGATCGCAACCATTTATATGACCCGGCCGAGGCCGTACAGCTGGTTAAAGAAATGTCCAGTACCAAATTTGATGAAACGGTAGAAGTTCATATTAAGCTAGGGGTTGACCCTCGTCACGCCGACCAGCAGGTAAGAGGAACCGTCAGCCTGCCGCATGGAACTGGAAAAACCCGTAAAGTACTGGTGTTTGCCAAGGGAGATAAACAGAAAGAAGCCGAAAATGCTGGAGCCGATTATGTGGGTGCAGAAGAACTGGCTGAGAAAATTCAGGGTGGTTGGTTTGACTTTGATATAGCCGTAGCTACTCCTGATATGATGTCAGTAGTTGGTAAATTAGGTAAGATACTTGGTCCTCGCGGTCTAATGCCCAACCCCAAAGCGGGTACGGTAACCTTTGATATTGAGCGTACCATAAATGAACTTAAAGCTGGTAGAATAGAGTACCGGATAGACAAAACCGCAATAATCCATGCTCCCATTGGTAGAGTATCATTTGAAGTAGAGAAGCTTATGGATAACCTTAACACTTTTGCAGAAGCCTTAATTAAAGCTCGTCCTGCGGCTGCCAAAGGCCAATATATGCGTTCAGTAACCATTTGCTCCACTATGGGACCTGGTGTTAAGATTAATCCGCCGGTATTAATGGCGGTCAATAAAAAATAGCCAGTATTAAAAAATGAATATTCAACTGTAGACAGCCGGTGGCTTGAGCCTTAAAGAACTGGATGTTCACCTGCCGAGGTTTTTAAGATATTAACTGATAAAGCAGTTATAAAAACCTCTGCATCGTGTCTGCAGAGGTTTTTTGATTTTTGGTTTAATTAGACACTGAGTAACACTGAATGCTTATGATTGACACTGATTTTTTAAACGGATTTTGGGAAAGTGGTAACTTGTTTTAATGTTGAGTGCCGGTCGCTATTTTAAGGGAGCAGACTAACGCTGAACAACGCGGATTTATGGGTACCGTTCATTCGCAAAAGATTGAAATAGAGAGAAATACGAAGTATTTGCACCATAATTCAAAATTCAAAATTAAGAATCCAAAATTATTTAAAGGGGGTGAGAAAATACATGCCCAATATCGAAAAGAAACAGAAAATAGTCCAGGAAATACAGCAAAAACTAGAAGACGCGACTCTGGTAGTTTTTACAGATTATAGAGGCCTTAATGTTGAAGAGATGAACAGTCTTAGAGAAAAACTCAGAGTCCCCGGGGTTGAATTCAAGGTACTTAAAAATACCATGATTGAGTTTGCTCTGAAGAATATCGGCCATGAAGATATAATCCCAAATATTTTTGGCCCTAACGCTGTACTTTTCAGCAGCGAAGACCCAGTTGCTCCGGTAAAAACTATTTATGATTTTATCAAACAGTATAAAAAGCTTGAAGTTAAGGTGGGAATACTGGAGGGCCAGGTACTGGAACCTGAGAAAATTAAGGCCCTGGCTGATCTACCGCCTCGAGAAGTATTACTAGGTCAG
>CAZUFR010000314.1:0-1829 GCA_964619655.1 uncultured Syntrophomonas sp.
GTTTCCGTATCTCTCAGGCTGGTGTCGGCTTCCTTTTTTTTGCCGCTCATGCAGTAATCCGCAGTTTCGTCTCGTTCAGATAAGCCCATTAGAATAGCTTTAAACAGGGTGTTATTCATTTTGATGTCTTTAAAAATGGTCTGCAATACCTTCGTAAATTCATCTCGGTTTTTATAAAGCTTCTCGTCAATATTAGCTTTTAATATGTTTATAATCTGCTCCTGTAAATCCTTGCCTTTATAAATCTTCTCCAGCTGATTAAGTTCGGTTTTCTTAATAGTCTGCTTTTGCTTTTTAAGCTCCAGTTCCTCTGCCTGATCTTCATCATAGAGATTGGCAAAAGCTGATTCTGAATACAGGTTTTCAATTCTCTCCTCAATTATCTGGAAGTTAAGCCGTAATGGTCTGTCAATAGTTACTTTTAGATAGCCAAATTCCTTCTTGTCAAAGATTCTGCAGTATTCATTCTCTTTAAAGTCACCGTAAATCCTGGTGATTTCCGCTATATCTGCTTCGCTGATTTCATGTCTTTTTGATCCCAGGGACTTCCTCATTTTGTGATAGAAGCTGGTAGCGTCCACCAGTTGGATTTTTCCTGTTCTGACTGGCCCATTCAGGATATTGGCATTTTTCCTGTTGGTAACCACCCAAATATAGGTGGCAATGCCAGTATTGTAAAACAAATCGGTTGGCAGGGCTATAATGCCTTCCAACAGGTCGTTTTCAATTATCCATCTTCTTATTTCCGACTCACCTGAGCCTGCATCACCGGTAAAGAGAGGGGAACCGTTGGAGATAATTGCCATGCGGGAGCCTTTTTCATCCTGTTGCATTTTGGAAATCATATGCTGCAGGAATAATAATGAACCATCTGAAGTTCTGGGAGTCCCTGCTCCAAAACGCCCATTAAGCCCCAATTCCTTGGCTTCTTTGTCTATAAACTCCTTGTCTTTCTTCCAATCCACACCGAAAGGAGGATTCATCAGGGCAAATCTCACTTTAAGATTTTTATGTCCGTCAGCGGTAAACGAGTTGCCCAGCACGATATTCTTTTCCTTCTGTCCCTTGATAAGGATATCTGATTTACATATAGCAAAAGACTGGGGGTTTAATTCCTGTCCAAATACCTCTATCTGAGCATCAGGATTGAGGTCCTTTATGTAATTGGTAGCCACCGATAACATGCCGCCTGTGCCGCAGGCAAAGTCCCCTACTGTGAATATGGCTCCCTTTAGGGTTAACTCCTTTTCCAGATTATTAAAAAGTATGTTTACCATCAGTTCAATTACTTCTCTGGGAGTATAGTGATCGCCCGCCTCGGCATTTTCTGAAAAACGCCTGATAAGCTCTTCAAAGATATAGCCCATCTCCTGGTTGCTTACGACATCAGGGTGTAGGTCTATCTGGCTGAATTCCTTGATTATCAGAAACAGCAGATTATTGTCATCCAACTTCTTAATTTCTTTGTCGAAGTCAAAGTTCTCCACTATCTCCCTTATATTGGCCGAGAACCCCAGAATATAGGTTTCGAAATTAGTTTTGATGTTATCCGGGTCGTCCAGCAGGTTCTTGAAATGATAATTGGATTTATTGGAGAAGCCGTAACCGGTTATGCTGTTTAAAATCATCTCAATATCAGTTGTCTTGGCTCTTTCCTGAACCTCTTCTCTAGTATCTTCCAGCAGGCAGTCAAACCGTCTTAAAACTGCCATGGGCAGAATAACATCCCCGTATTTATCAGCTTTATATGGCCCGCGTAAAAGCTCTGCTATTTTCCAAATAAAATTAACTTTATCTCCGAAATCATTCAATTTGAGATCTCCTTATAA
>CAZUFR010000315.1:0-1817 GCA_964619655.1 uncultured Syntrophomonas sp.
TCCCGCTCCAGGTCTAACCCGACGACAGCCAGCTTATAAGCCTGCTGGGATTTAGATTGTAATGCCGAAAAAGGCTGACCCGTTAATTCATAAACTTCAATAGCCCGAACTATGCGTTTCCGGTCATTAGCGCTGATGATAGCTGCATAACCGGGGTCAATGGACTGCAAATAGTTGTAAGCATATTCCACCCCCTTTTCTTTTATGATGTTATTCCATTTTTGGCGTATTTTCTGGTGTGATTCCAGGGGATAGAAGGTATAATCATCAACCAGGGCCTGGTAATACAGGCCGGTTCCGCCGACTAGCAGGGGTAATCGCTCCCTACTATTTAATTCCTCAATTATATTTTTGGCCTGCTCCTGAAAGCGGGCCACACTATATTCTTCATCCGGGTCTACCACATCAATGAGATGATGGACTATACCGTCTTGTTCCACAGAACTGGCCTTGGCGGTACCGATATCCAGGCCTCGATAAATCTGCATGGAATCACAGGAAATAATCTCGGCATTAAGCCTTTTTGCCACCTCAATGGCTATTCCAGTCTTCCCTACTGCCGTAGGCCCAACGATAGCTGCTAACTTATTCAAAAATAATCAACTCCAGAATGCGTTAATAGAGACTAATAACACAGATTGATTAACGCAGAATACCGTAGTACCCGCAACCTTAATTGCTACCCGGCACTCAGCCCCGTCTTTTCTCAGGTTAATGGTAATTTGTTACTGCTGAGTGCCGGGGAAAATCAGTAGTACCCGTAGGGTGTAGGGTGTATTTTACACGATAATTCTTAATTCACGATAATTCTTAATTCTTAATTCTTAATTTTTAATTCTTAATTCATCCTTCCCCTACCCCGATTACTCCGAACGCTATTTTGCGGTGTTTTCCGCTGATGATGGTGGAGCAGCCCAGGCGCTCTAGTTCAGTACCTTCGGCCCGCTCCTTGACTACCACCCGTTTTCGGGCTACCCGACAGGCTTGCTCGATGGCCCGTAAATCAAGGGGAAGAGGGTTGGCCAGACTGCGTAATGGCGATATGGCCTGACTTTTTAACAAGGCTTGCCGGAACATAGGGTCAAAATAAACTATATCAAAACTGTTATCGGCCAGGCCCGATAAATAATCATAATGCTCATTATTAACGATTTCAATTCGTTTTATCGCTTCATTTAACCAGCTCATCCGGGAATTATATAGCTTCATACCCCATTTAACCACAAGAGCAATAGCCGGAGAAGACTCCAGGCCCACTACTATTCCGCGGGGCGTAAAATAGGATGCTACAATAGCATCAGCGCCCAATCCCAGGGTACAATCCAGTAAGCTGTCTCCATCTTCAATCCCACAGGCGTGAACAAAGGGGTCCTCTATCCCTTGTTTGCGATAGGCGGATAGGCGATTTTTAGCCATACTGGGGTGAAAAAAGAATTTATCTCCTCCACTGTATAATACGGGTCCCTCATTATTCCAGACTACTACCCCATCAGCCTGATTTTCCTGTAGTAGGACCTCCAGGCTGCGGCGGTTGCGCGGAATATAAGGGAAACCGCTTTCAGCCAAAAATTCATTAAAGTTGGTATCGTCTTTTAAACCTGATTGCGGAGTAGTAGCAATTATATGCATTTCAACCCTCATATTCGCTGTAAACAGTAATACACGTCGTAAATACCTAAATTTAGAGGTCGGCCGGGCAGATTATCTCTTAAACAACCGGTCCAGTTCGGCCTGGCTCATCTTTATTATTGTAGGTCGGCCATGGGGGCAATTTTTATAATCTGCGCTGCTTAGCAATTCTGTTATAATTCTTTCCA
>CAZUFR010000316.1:0-1808 GCA_964619655.1 uncultured Syntrophomonas sp.
CCATATTTCATATAGACATCCTCAAAAACTGTTACATCGATAAGGCCGTATTCATCTTCCAGGGAGAGGAATACGGTGATACGTCCGCTGCACGTGGGAGGACGATGGGGATGTAAAAGCATACCGGCTACCTGTACAAAAGAGCCGGAAGGTACATCCTTCAGGTCACGGCTGGAATAAACTCCCCGGGCGTTAAGCTGCTTACGCCATGCTCGCATGCGCGGTTCTCTTATTTCCAGGCCCAGTATACTATACTCCCAGGCGAGTTTCTCTTCCGGACTGAAATCATCTATCTTTTCCCCGGTTTCAGTAAAAAGCAACTTTTCCCCACAATCGCCAGCCCGGCGCTCCTCCAACCAGCCGGACAGCTGACTTAAGAGGTAGCGGCGGTTTTGGTGCAGGCTATCCATGGCTCCACAAAGCACCAGGTTTTCCATGTTATCCCGCGGTAAACCGCTGCGCTGTACAAATTCACGGACCGAGTGAAATGGTTCCTGACGGCGAGCGCTAATGATAGAGTTTAAGGCAATAGTACTGATGCCTTTCACCTGTTTCAGTCCTACCCGAATGCCCTCTTTCCCTTCCTCTATTGTTTCTACTGTGAAATCGGCCTCACTAAGATTAATATCTGGTAGAAGAATGGCTATCCCCCGGCGCCGGGCTTCATTGCAAATTACCCGGGGTGGATAGAAACCCATAGGCTGGTTATTAAGCAAAGCGGCATAATAAGGTGTCGGGTAGTGCTGTAAGAGATAGGCAGTTTTAAAACTGGTAGTGGCAAAAGCAGCAGCATGAGCTTCACAAAAACCGTAGCTGGCATATCCCGCCATGCAGGCAAATATTTTCCGGGCGGTTTCCTCATCGATGCCTTTACTTGTAGCCCTTTTTACAAAATTATACCCAATTTCGTCCATGGCCTTAAGGGAACGGGAATGGGTCATAACCCGACGCAACTGGTCGGCTTCCCCCGGGCTGAATCCGGCAATTACCCGGGCAATTTCAATCACCTGCTCCTGAAATAATACTACCCCATAAGTTTTCTGTAGAATCGGTTTAAGCAGGGGATGCAGGTAAGTAACCTCTTCCTGCCCCTGCCGCCGCATTATATACGGCTCCACCATATTTCCTTTTATAGGACCAGGCCTGATCAGGGCCATACTGGCTATGACATCCTCCATCTCGGTAGCACCCAGACGCGCCTGCAGAGCACGCTGGGCTGGACTCTCCAGTTGAAAAACCCCGATAGTCTCGCCCTTTTGAATCATTTCATAACTATCCTGGTCATCCAGGGGTATATGCTCGTAGTCAATTTCCGCTCCATTTTCCTGTATAAGATAAATGGCATCCTGAACTGCGGAAAGGGTACGCAGGGAAAGTAAATCCAGCTTAACCAGGCCCAAATCTTCTACATCATCCTTATCGAACTGGCATATAACCGGACCTAAACCTGATTTTTGCAGAGGAGTCAGGTTAATCAAGGGAACATCGCTGATTACCACCCCTCCCAGGTGCATACCCAGAAAACGGGGAAACCCGGCCAATTTTTCGCAGGCATCCAGCAAAAGTTGGTAACGGGGCTCCTCCAGAGGACTGTTACGCAATTCCGGTAACACCGTCATTAAAGAACGAATCTGGTCAGCACAGGCATAGTGGGGAAGCCTTTTAGCCAGGGGATCCAATTCTTCTTCGCTAAACCCCAGGGCCTTGCCCAGTGAACGCAGGGCAGAACGGGCGCGAAAGGTATTATAGGTAGCTACCCGGGCTACATGGTCATGTCCATAGCGCTGGTAAACATAATCTATCACCCG
>CAZUFR010000317.1:0-1804 GCA_964619655.1 uncultured Syntrophomonas sp.
TTTTCCGCATCACGAATAATCTGCAAAGATGACAACATTTTCACCACTTTCATTATAAGCAAAAAAGCAATTAAGAGAATTATATTATATTATTGTTGCAATTGCACTAAAACCCTGATACTACATCTTCATTGAGGCGGGATCGGGTAGGTCCCAATCCTCAATCGTAATCAGGTCGCGACGGGTGATTGGTTCCTTATCGACAATACGCAAGGCCTGAAGACGGATAGATTTTTCCACCAAATTACGTACATAGCGAGCGTTACCACTATGAGGATGATGCTCTTTAGTAAACTGGTTTAAAATCTCTCTAAGTTTCCAACGCGCCCGGTTACTCAGTTCATAATCTCGCTGACTATATATCTGCAATGCTATTTGAAATAACTCTTCACAATCATAATCACCGAAGTTAATCTGAATGGGAAAACGCGAACGCAGTCCCGGGTTAGAGGTTAAAAAGCGCTGCATTTCCAGTGAATATCCAGCCAGGATAACTACCAAATTATCCCGGTAATCCTCCATGGCTTTAACCAAAGTCGCGATGGCTTCCTTGCCAAAGTCTTTTTCTCCTCCCTGGGCCAGGGTATAAGCCTCGTCAACAAACAATATCCCGCCCATGGCCTTTTTTAGCATTTCTTTAGTCTTCATGGCGGTATGCCCAATATACTCGCCTACCAGGTCAGCTCTCTCCACTTCTATCAGATGACCTTTACTTAGTACCCCAATTTCATTGAATACACGACCGAGAATACGGGCTACTGTGGTCTTTCCAGTTCCGGGATTGCCCTTAAACACCATGTGCAGCATAGTAGCATCGGCTTTTAGCTGTTGCTGGCGGCGCTTTTCCTGGATAAGGGTAAAGGCTGCCACTTCGGCCAGGGTTCTTTTTACTTCCTGCAGACCAATTAATTTTTCCAGCTCCCTAAAGGCATCGGTGCTGGGCAGTACTGCTGGTTTTAATTCATTCTTAATTGGGCCGGGACTATATTCCGGGGGTGAAAAACGCATAGAAATCTGCATAAAATAACCACTCCCATCTGTTCTGGCTTATTATATGATAAACAGATAAAAGTGGTGATTTTTCTGTTATAAAAAAACCGTTATTCGCTATTAGTCATCGTCACTTTTAGGGTCAAGATTCAGCAATCCTATTGGCTTTAAGGGTGCTACCGTAGAAATGGCATGTTTGTAGACTAGCTGTTGCCTCTGGTCGAGCTCCACTATAACCGTAAAATTATCAAATCCTTTTACTATACCTTTTATTTGAAACCCGTTTACCAGAAAAATGGTTACGGGCATTTTCTCCTTTCTAACTTGATTAAGAAAAGCATCCTGAAGATTCATCTGATTCTTGCTCATTAAGGTTATAACCTCCCATTTCGCTTAAATGTCTATCTACTAAGTAGATTCTACACTGCTGATAATGTTCCTTCAATATAAGATGAAATATTTTCTAGTAATAAAGCGTCATTACTATATTCTCCCGGGTTTATCCAATGTATGCGGGAATCCTTTCTAAACCAGGTTAACTGCCTTTTAGCATAGCGCCTGGTCTCTCGCTTAATCTCATCTATCATTTCCTCTTCACTCAGAAAACCCTCCAGATAATAAAATACCTGTTTATAGCCCAGGGCCTGCATGGAATTATGATTAAGATTATACCCTTTATCCCGCAAAAGTGTAACCTCTTTTATTAAACCGTTGGCCAGCATTTGCTCAACCCTGAGGTTAATTCGCTGGTAAAGTTGCTCCCGCTCCAGGTCTAACCCGACGACAGCCAGCTTATAAGCCTGCTGGGATTTAG
>CAZUFR010000318.1:0-1803 GCA_964619655.1 uncultured Syntrophomonas sp.
AGTAGTTTAACTGGTTTAATAAAAACCTGAGCCACTATGTAAAGGATAACCAGTAAAAACAAAACTGCAATTATAACATTTAAAATCTCCACTACTTCCACCTCGTTTCCGTTATAACTGGCTTATGGCTGTAGTATTTTGCTCGGAGTATGCTAGAGAACAATATTCCTGCTTTATTTTTTTATAAAGATAATTATAACGTTTCTCAGCTGCATTAATACTATAGATAGCACAATCTACCATTTCCTCATCTACTACCCGGGCAAACATGTTATAGGCCCACATTAGTTCCTGATGGGCTGTTTTTAATAATTCCTGGTCAGAATACTCTATGTTTTCTTGTACATTTTCATTTAGTAAACGACAGGTTTTTAACCAGCTATACAGCCTGGACCATATTCCCATAAAAAAACCTCCTGGCATATTTTTACTGTGTTATCCATCCTATGCCAGGAAGTTTTATTTTATGTTATATTTCTTTACGTCCCTCCAGGGCTCTACGCAGGGTTATTTCATCGGCAAATTCAATGTCGCCTCCCACTGGTAAACCGTGGGCTAAACGAGTGGCTTTGACTCCATGATTAGCCGCTATTCCAGCCAGGTAGCGCGCCATAACTTCCCCTTCAATATCCGGATTCATAGCCAGAACTACCTCTTTGATGGTGCCTTCCGCTAACTGATTGATAAAAGGATCCAGGTTTAAGTCTTCCAGGTTATTGTCGCCCAAAAGATTAAAGTTTTTGTTTAAAACATAGTACCTGCCCTTATACCCGGTACGTTCAATAGCAATAATGTCACTGGCTTCCTCGGCTACGCAAAGAATGTCTTTATCCCGGCTTTCATCCTGACAGATAGCGCAGGGATTAATATCGGTGAGATAACCACAACGGGAGCAGGGGAAAACCTTTTCCCGGGCATCAATTATAGCCTGGGCCAGTTGCCGGGCTTCCTGAGGTGGCATTTTTAGTATATACAAAGCCAGCCTCTGTGCCGTTTTAGGACCGATGGTAGGCAGTTTAAGTAATTGGTCGATAAGATTTTCCAGGGGCCGGGCCAGTCTCATCTCAATGCCTCCTAATTTGTCAGGAAATTAGACATAACAAAGTTGTCTTGTAAATTACTTCGAAATTAAAACATAATTAATTGTCTAGAGTGAGGAGTAAGGGGTTAGGGGTAGATGTTTCCCCGACTCTGTCAACAGTACGGAGATAGGCTTTTTTGACAGTGACGGGCACACCCACCTTCTATTTTCATAGGTGGTTGTGTGTGCCTAGCACCCATGACGGGTACACGGCAACTTCTGCTTTCCTCAAAAATTATAATAAGTTTCAGTGTTATTCATACGAAATCAGTGTATTCAGTGTCTAATAATTCTATCTTATTGCCTACAACCCGGGAATGTTGAAACCGCCAGTGATTTTGGCCATTTCGGTGGAGACCATTTCCTGAGATTGCCGAATTCCTTCATTGACTGCAGCCATAACCAGATCTTCCAGCATTTCAATATCATCCGGGTCCACTGCTTCAGGCTTGATTTTAATGGCTATTAATTCCTGCTTACCATTTACTCTGACCGTAATAGCCCCGCCGCCAGCCGAGGTTTCTATTTCTCTTTCCTTTAGTTCTTCCTGCATTTTTATAATCTGTTCCTGTACCTGCTTGGCCTGTTTTATCATTTTATTCATGGATCCGCCACCAGGGTTAAATTTCATCAGTCATCCTCCTATTCCTTAATCTCAACAATATCTTCGCCAAAGTACTCTATGGCTTTTTTTACAATAATATCATTATATTGTTCATCAT
>CAZUFR010000319.1:0-1797 GCA_964619655.1 uncultured Syntrophomonas sp.
ATCTGGAGAACACCGGCGAATCCAGGTGATAATAATTAAAAATTACCGGGTTCCAGAGAAGTGACACAGGGGGACGTTTTCAGTGTGTTTGTGAGTACCGGGTCATTATTAAGGTCGCTCTGTATTTCACGTTATGTTTTTTGTAGGGAACGGCCCCTGTGCCGTTCCGCCGCTATTAATGTTCGCTGGAGGTTAATATAGGCGTGTAGTTATCCCTGTTTTTTATACCCAGGCTGATACTGCAAGGGGATTCTCCCGTAACTTCCCAGTCATAACTTCCTGCCGGTTTTTTAATTAGTACTTCCTGGTAGGAATCTTCCTTATTGTCCTGATGTAAACGTAATACCAGTTGTTTTCCGCCAGGTTTATTATCCACCTGTTTTAATATCTCCTGCCATTTTTCCTGGCTGAGATGCCAGTAAGCTCGTAAATGCCCGGATTCTGCAGGCATTAGTTTTACACTATTATCAGGCAGGTGAAATTCTCCGGTTTCCAGGTACTTAAATAATTCCTGAGCTGACTCAAAAGCAAATTCTCTATCAGGTACCCGAATTCGCCGCTCCCGTCGGGGAGTTAGCGAAGAAAGTACCCAGTAAAGCATTAGCAGCAGGACTACAGTAAGTAGTATTATATACAGCAATGGTGACATAGCATCTAACCTCCTGATTGAGAAGCGGGAAGTGGGAAGTGGGAAGTTGGAGGTGGGAATTAGGAAGTGGGAACTTACCTTGATTTTCCCCAACAAATTCTTCATGCTTTATATCTACCTCACAACTGTTGTTCCCTAATGTCTGACTTCCAACGGCTAACGACTATTAGCCCCTGCAATCCCACTCCTCACCCCTCGTGCCTTACCCCTTACCTCTTACCTCTAACTTATTTAATAGTATTTCCCGTTAGCAGAATTTATAACAAAGGTAATCCTGCCTTGTTATGTTCTATGTTGCCTTTCGGTGTATAATTGAAAGGGTGAGGGAGGCCGATATATGCAACCGGTAGAAAAGCCGCGTTGGGGCTTATTGGAGATAGTTGCGGTATTTATAGGAATTATGATGGCCGGGATGTTGTTTGCCCGATATAGCGATGCGGTAAAATCCTGGTTGGCAGCGTCGGGGATTGGTGATACCACTCTGGCTCTTTTTACAGTGGCCTATGTTTTTCAATTCATTGTTACCGTATTGCTGGTTCTGCTTTTTACGGTAGTTTTAAATCGAGCTCGGCTTAGTGACCTGGGGATAAAGCATGTTGGTAGCAAGGAGTATTTACGCTACGGCTTGATGGGTGGCGGTCTCCTGCTGATTTTTATAGTTGTCCTGGGAATGATTATTAATCTGCTTCACCCTGATATTCAACCCCAGTTATTTGAAGAGATGCTGCACACAGTCAGCGGTCCGGGTGGGTTTATAATCCTGGTAATAATGGGAGCGGTACTGGCCCCTATATCAGAAGAATTATATTACCGGGGAATGATTTATCCGGTTTTTCGTGGCTATGTAGGACCATTCTGGGGCGCAATTATAGCCGGCATACTCTTCGGACTGGTACACTGGGATTTATGGCGGGCTATTCCCCTGGCTGCCGGGGGTGTAATTCTGTGCTATATATATGAAAAAAGCGGCAGTATCCTGGTTTCCGCTCTGGCCCACGGGGTATGGAATGGGATTATGGCATTGATTGTTTACTTCAGTATAGTAAATATATAATACCAACCGTATTGACAAATAGGAGATATAATAATAAATATAATAGCGGGGCTAAAACAGTCCTGGTAAAGGGATTTTATTAAGGAGGGGTTAA
>CAZUFR010000320.1:0-1796 GCA_964619655.1 uncultured Syntrophomonas sp.
CCCCATTTTTGGGCACTGGCCGACTGAATACGGTCGGGATTGCCGGCAGGTACAATACCCCCTGAAGTACACAGGGCGATGGTAGCTTTACTTAAATCTTTGATGGCAAGAGCAGGCTCTACTACGTCGAATACCGGCATAGGCATTTCCGTTTCAAACTCTTCCCCTTTTAAGCGTTTGATAAGCATTTCTACTGCCCTTAATGAACCGCGTTTTTCGACTATGATAGTTTTTCTCATACCACGAGCAATATAGCCTTCTTCCTCAGGGGAGCCTATTTCCAGCCCCTTGCCTAGTTTGTAAGCAATATTAGCCATGGCCGGCAGGGCTTTTCTCATACCACCGGCATTATCGCTGGTACTAACCACATAAGCAACCTGTTTGCAGGTATCTAAACCGGGATTTTCGATATACATACCGGTTACTACCGGAATATTCAATTCTTCCGCCACCGCCCGGGAGATTTCGGCACAGGCTACGCCATAGCGGCCAGCATTAAAGGCAGGCCCGGCTACAAAAACATCAGGGGCTTCCTGCTTTACCAGATTTAAAATATACTCTAGGGATTCTTCTTTGTTTTCGTTGAAATAGTTGTCACCACATATTATGGTACCTACTACCTGGCCTTCGCCTTTGAGAAGTTGTTCAAAACCAAGTGCAGGTCCAATTTTTTCGGAATGAAACTCGGGTTTCATCCCGGCCTTATCTTCACCGCCTATTTGTCCAAAAAACTGGTTTACATAGTACAGTACTTTGAATCCGTCAGACATTGCATGTCCTCCCTTCCTTAAATTAATATGCTCTACAGGTCACGTTGTGATAGCCTATTTCAGAGGTAGCACCGATAACCGCATTTAATTCGCACTGCAAGCTGCCGTCTTCTAATAGAGCACCTTCCCAGCCACCAGCTAGAACTGCAATGGCCTCGGCATTGCCAATAACTTTATCAGCGGGAGGTAGGGTAACTACGTGACTGACATTACCGCCGGAAACTACTGCTACTGCCTCTGCCGCAGTATCGGCCAGGGGTTGCGACATGCCGTCTCTACCAGCACATTCGTCCGTAATTAAAACGGTCTTAACCCCTTCATGTTCGCATTTCTTACAGATAATCAGCAGGTCAGAATCGGGATTGCCATATCCTTCCTCAGATACCACTACTGCGTCTGCACCCAACATTTTTACTAATTTTCTAGTGTAGTCGGAAGCCCGCATTTTGCCGGAAAGGGTAGTATGCTCAGGAATCATGATACAACCCATAAAGTTAATTTCTTTACCATGTTGGGCATATAAGTCCAGAATGGCGCTGTTGTTTTGGTGCTGGTAAGTAGTGATTTTGTCACAGGCAGCAACACAGTTACCACTAATAACCGCACCATCTAATTCTTCATTGGCATGCAGCAATGCCGGCAGTATGGTCTGGGCGTTAACCCCATAAATATAGGTATCATGGAGCAATCCCTGGGTAATCATCATTTCCGCATATAAAACCTTGGGCAGGTTAGGATACTTGTTAGTTTCCTCAAAAATGCTGTCCATTTCATAGGTTAAAACTTCGTCCGGAGTCAAATCTTTACCAGCCTGACCAACGAATTCAGCTGCCCTTAATCCTGCCAGTCTAACGGTTTCTTCATGGGTATGAGGCTCTATCCCATCTACCACATTAATATCAACGGTTAAATTATAGGTCTGCGAGAATGGTGTCCATTGGGCACCTTCCCCCCACATATCAATGACCCCTTCCTGGAAGCCAACGATATCTCCTACGGTTACTATGGCAGCACCATACAATACAT
>CAZUFR010000321.1:0-1771 GCA_964619655.1 uncultured Syntrophomonas sp.
GATAAAGCTATCCAAATTGTAAAGCAGAATTTTAATATTCCTTCTGATTTGCAGGAATTTAGCTCGGGCTTTGATAGCTATGATAACCGGCAAGTATGGCGATTAAACTGGACCGCTCTGGAGGGTAAGGAAGGTAGTTTTACGGCAGAGGTGGATGCCAGTAGTGGTGAGATAATGAGTATACACCGCTGGCAGGGAAAGAATACATCCGGTAGTAAAATTCCCTCCATATCCATTACCCAGGCCCGCCAAACCGGTCAGAACCTCCTTAACCAGTTACTTCCCGGGAAGTCCCCTGATCTGGTTATGGATCAGGAATCTTCGATAATCCCGCTTGACAGTTATGGCTCCTATAATATTTACTGGAAAAGAACCTATAATAAAATCCCGGTGGGTATTGATTATGCCAGTATGGAAATAGATAGGCATAGCGGGGAGGTCCTCCATTATAACTTACACTGGACTAACACTAAACTCCCTGAACCGGTCGGTATTATTTCCCAGAAACAGGCGGGTGAAGTCTTCGATAATGAGCAGATGCTGAAACTACAATATATTTTCCTATCAACTATACAGCCTTTAAAAGGCGATCAAAAATCGCCTGCACCTCGTTTGGTCTATGCAATTAAACACCAGTCGGATGCTATGATTGATGCTTTTTCCGGCACACCCATAATTGCGGAGAACATAATTTCCGGGGCTGGTGGTATGGGAGAATCGGCAAAAAGGATGAATTCAGCTGCAACACGGGATGAAGCTGTCAGCCTCAGTCCGGAAGAACAGCGGGAAGTTGAAAAGTCAGCTGGGCTAATTACTCAAGGCCAGGCAGTAGAAGCGGTAAAAAAATATGTTAAGATACCGGATAATATGGAATTAAGATCGGCTGGTTTGGAAAAGGCCTGGAATAACCCGGGCTTAAGAACCTGGAATCTTAACTGGCAATTAACTGCAACTGACAAAAGCTCCTATGGTAACCTGTGGGCTCAGGTTAATGCCGCTAATGGGGAGCTACTAAGTTTCCATCTGAATTTACCTCCGGCAGAGGGTACAGCATCGGCTATTGGAAAAGATGAAGCCCGACAAATGGCCGAAGCTTTTATAAAAGGAATCCAACCCCAGCGCTGGAACGAAGTTACTTTTTATGATAATGGTTTGCAGAATAATTCCCCGGAAAGAGATGCTGACGCCTGGTCTTTTAATTACCTGCGCCTGGTCAATAGTGCCCTGTGCCCTGACGATGGCATTAGAATTACGGTAGATGCCAAACGTAAACAGGTATCCAGTTATAGTCTGGACTGGACTGAGGCCAGTTTTCCATCAACAACCGGGGTCCTGGGGACAGATAAAGCTAATGAAGTCTTTCTCAAAACTATTCCCCTAAAATTAAGGTACACCTTTATTCAAAAACCGGGAGAACCGCCCCTGGTTAAATTAGTATATTTTCCGGAATCCAAAGACGGATTAAGCATGTTGGATGCAAAAACCGGTCAGACCCTTTATCAGGACGGTCAATCAGTATCCGACAAACCCCAGCCTTATATATTTAATGATATAGAGGGCCATTTTGCCCAGAAAGAAATATCACTGCTGGGGCAGGCGGGTATTTTCGGTGAATACGGTAACAGTTTTCATCCTGACGAAAATATAACCTTGCGTTCACTGCTAAAGGCTATGCTGATTTCCCGAGAAGGTAACTATGGCATTGGCAAGATTGAAGACCAGGAATTAATTAACCGCTGTCAAAGATTAGGTTGGATTAAAGAGAGCCCTG
>CAZUFR010000322.1:0-1758 GCA_964619655.1 uncultured Syntrophomonas sp.
ATTCATTACTTCTTTAAATAGACTGGTCGACAGATAACCGCTGTCTGGTTCGATTTGCTCTAACTGCTTAAATACTTTACGGGCTTCCTTGTCATCACCATTGCGGTGGTAGATACAACCCAGGTAAAAAAGGCTATCATCATAATAATTACTAGCGGGAAATTCCTTTAGGTATCTAAGATAATACTTTTTGGCTTCATCCAGGTTTCCGCTTAAATACTTAGTCCGGGCCAGATAATATAGTGCTTCCCGATTAAGATAACTTCCAGATTGCATATTAACTACTTCTCCCAGGTTATCACCGGCCTGTTCCCAGTCAGCTCTCAGATAAGCGGCTAGACCCTTATTGTAATAGATTTCTTCTGGCAATGTACTCTCTTCAACCTTTTTCAGATTATCAGATACGGAAGTATTCTCTCCACTAGCATTGCTGGAAAAGCTCAATGCGTCAGCAGCAGCCATAACACCAACTGCATCATTCTTTTTATCTTCCCGTTGTACGGAGTTAATAGTTTTCTCCTCAATAATAGAAGGCTTAAGAGCATTGCCCTGCTTTTGATTAATGTAATGACTTGTTGGAATAAGAAGAGCCAGACATAACATTCCGGCAGCACCCAAAACTAATCCATAGTAGCGAAAGCCCCGTCTATCAGAAGTAGCAGCAACCTCCCTTTTACTGCTTAGGATTTCTTTATGAGCTATAGTTGGTTTGTTTTTCTTCTCTTCCAGGTAGTTAAGTAAAGCCTGGTTGGTGCGATCAAGTTCTAGACCTTTTTGCCAAACCTTTTTAGCCATTTCCACCTCGGAAAGAGCCAGATAACAAAGGCCCAGCAGTTCATATAAACTAACAAAGCCATCGTTTTCTTCCATTAATTGCCGCAATAACTCCGCTGCCAGTTTATAATTCCTGCTTTCCATACGAGTTAAAGCATTATGGTAACGTTTCAACCAGCTTTGAAAAGCCGGCGCCTCACATGCCTCCAGTCTGTTAGTGGCATCTGTATTACCTTCATCAATACGTAAGACCATTTCCCAGCAGGCCTGTGCCCGTTCAAATTCACCCAGTATTAAATAACAGGAAGCAATTAAATTAATAATCCTTACATTCTCCGGTTCCATGTCCACAGCTTGCAGCAATTCTTTCAGGGCACCGCTGATATCATGATCATGCATTTTAGCCAGGGCCTTTTCGACTATAGTCTCGACCTGCCTGATTTCATTTTCCTGCATTCTTTCACCACACCCTCGAGTATTTTTTTAACTACTTCTACATCATGGCAAAATATCCTTCCAATTATTGTAAATATTTAATATTTTTCCCTGGTTGTTCCTTGAAATAGTTAATGTAGTGTCAACAAAGAAAGGAATTTTTCATAGTATGGTACAGAAAATAGGTACTGCAAACTCTGCCACCCCGATAACTCATTTTCATCCGTGGTTGCGTGTGCCATTTAGGGTACACCTTCCAAGCATGAAGGGCTTACACAAATTTAGCCTGAGACTTATAGATAGATTAGGAGTGAGTGTATTGTTTTATGCCAGTCGCTTTTTACGTTTTGACGATAATATGATGCAAGGGCCAGATGTTCTTTTACTTCAAGAAAGGCTAGTTAAGAAAGGATACCAGCTTAATGCCAATGGAACTTATGATGAGTCCACTGAAAAGGCAGTTATAAGTTTTCAACAGGCATCGGGTTTGAAAGCTGATGGTATTGTTGGCCCTGCAACCTGGAACCTGTTAGGCCTGGAAAATGATAA
>CAZUFR010000323.1:0-1732 GCA_964619655.1 uncultured Syntrophomonas sp.
GGGGGCTTCTGGCCTTTTTATATTGAAAATTATGTAGTGCGAGTTATTGAAGAAAGGACACGATGAAGTTCATTAAGAGCTTCATCGAGCGCCTGACTGGTCGCTAAAACTTCAGGGTCAGAAAAATTATTACTCAATGTAACGAGATCCTCCAGGTGTTGGCGTAATGTTTCAACTTGATGCATTATTGCTGTATCACTTTGTTCTAGAATTGTTAACTCTTCAATAATTCCGGGTATTTGATCGGTATTATCCTCCTCCACCAGTACTTGAATGACTCTGGCCAGTGATGTAATCATTCTCCGATGTATCTCCTCTCACCATAATAGAAAGTTACCTTGGATTGCAAGATAGCAATTACTTGTCATCCATAAAAAAATAATCTTCTATTGACAGTCCCTCCTGTTTACATAAGACATAAATACCGCTCCATAATTTGGCTCCCCCCTGTTTTTCCCCGCGAATTATCCGGTATAAATAGGAATAGTTAACCCCCAAACGTTTTGCCAGTTCGGGAATTGACCAGTTTCTGGTTTCTGCCAGTTGCATTAAAGCAGAACAGTTTACTTTCATAAACGACCACGCCTTATCTTGTCTGCTGACAATATTTAGTATATTTTACCATGACTACAGACAACGGTCAACCATTTGTGGCAGTTTTTAGCATAATTCCCCACAGTAAATTGTCTACAGGCAATAAATCAGGTAAAATTGTAGAAAGGTCTAGGAGGGATTAAAGCTGGATTTCAATAAGGAAAAGTTTGCTGCTATCCTGATTATAGCTAAAGGTGATAGAACAATTAATAAATTTGGAAATGATGCCGGGGTAGATCCAGGATACATATCACGGTTACTGCGCGGACTGGTAAAAAATGCTCCCGGTGCGATAGTAATTAAAAAGCTTGCTGATGTGGCCTGGAATGGTGTTAGTATCCAGGATTTGTTGAGTGCGGCTGGATACATTGATTCAGGCGAAAACATTGACGACCAGGTTGATTCACGTGGGTGGGAACAGCTTCAGCAATGGCAAAGGGTAATTGAGGAAGCGGATCGTTATAATATTTCACCTGAAGATGCCCTGGATTTTATTACATCATTGGGCAAATCAATGGCTCGGATGAGAAAAGAACACGCTTAAAGTGAGGCATTAAAACTAAGGTAACTTTCTATCTGATTAAGGTTAGGTCCTATTTTTGCTCCATATGGGTATGCCCTGATATGGACGTATATGGAATACCGGCGTAAATAGCCAGGAACACCAGTATGCCTAAAAATGTGATTATTATAATCTGGGGGATAGTTAGACGATCTAAATCGTTATAGTATTTAGTGATATTTTTTAGTTTTAACATCAGACACCAAACCTTGCGTTTACTACAGATTAATACCCGGCACTCAGTACTGAATGCCGGGGTCTATGGCTGGTTGTTTTAATAAATAATGGAATCCATGATAATCAAATAGTAGTTCTTAAATTCCGGTTTCATCTGGTTAAAGGCCGATAGCACATAGTTAATCCGTTAGCCTTGCAATTATTCCTTATGCGAATAACAATACCTAACTATGCTTATACCTGCCCGGGGTATTAGGCTTTTGTTCTTTTCGTATGGTAAGATTACCTCAAAAGCTGGCTGTATTTTGCTGGCAGTAAAGGAGGTAGGTATAATGTTAGTTACCAGACAGGCTCCAGATTTTACTACCGAAGCATTTCACCAGGGAAAAATTAAAAAAG
>CAZUFR010000324.1:0-1728 GCA_964619655.1 uncultured Syntrophomonas sp.
GAACTTTTTTCCCGAGTAGGAATAGGCCGGGCATAGTCCCATTAAACGAGGAAAGTCCTATAAAAATAGTGACTAAGGGATGATGAAAACATAATCCATTAGGGTTAATCTGATAACATACTTTTGTAATATAGGAATTTGTATTATCAAGGTAGCAAAAAACCAGATATCTTTTATCGTATTGCGGAGGGATTGCATGAAAAGGGTTTATACCGAGGAACTACAAGCAGGAATGATAGTGGCAAGAACGGTTATGGGTACTGAAGGGCGACGTTTTATTAATCAAAATACTGAACTTACAGCAAACCTTATTCAGAAACTACAGGAACTAGGTATTCCCTCTGTTTTTGTTAAGGATAACCTGATTGATATAGAATCAGACGATATAGTATCGAATAAGGTGTTGGCAACTGTATCTGCTACACTGAAAAAATCATTAAATGCGTTTTCCCATGGTAAAGAGTTGGAAATGACAGCTTTAAGGAAAAGCGTAAATCTCCTTATCGATGAGGTTGTTCTTAACCGTAACACTTTAATTCAAAAGGAAGAGATTCACAGCTACGATGACTACCTTCTCTTTCATCCGATTAATGTCTCTATTTACGCTATTATGACCGGGCTAAGCCTGGGTTATCCCGAGAGTAATATTGTGGACCTGGGACTGGGTGCACTCCTGCATGATATCGGCATGATGACTATTGATCGTTCGATAATTAATAACCCTGGTGCCTTAAAACAGAAGGAAATGGATGCTATTAAACAACATCCGGAAATAGGATTTAATATTCTTCGTACTTACCATGAGTTATCTGCCACTTCAGCTCATATAGCCTATCAGCATCATGAACGGATAGACGGATCTGGTTATCCCCGAGGTTTACGGGATAAGGAGATAGTAGAATATGCCAAAATAACAGCGGTGGCAGATACTTTTGATGCGGTTATATCTGACCACCCTTACCGTAAAGCATATTCCATCGCTGATGGCTTAACTGTATTGAAAGGCTTGCAGAATAGTTTCTTTGACGCGGAAATTGTTGATGCTTTCATTTCTAATGTAGCCTTTTACCCTATTGGCAGTCTTATTCGTCTTGTTGATGGTCGTATTGCTGTAGTTATAGCAGCCAATCGGTTTAACATGACCAGACCGGTAATTGAAATTATGACTGATGAACATGGAAACCCATTAAAAACAAACCTTACCGTTGACTTACAACAAAACAGTAAGGTTAAGATAAGCGGTGGGTTAAATAAGCAAGAGGTTGCAGATGTACTGGAGAGAATATCCCGGACTCGGGCAAATATGCCCGGTAAATGCAGCAGGGCTGTAGAAGTCCTGGCGTAAATCTCTATGAAAGGCTAGTCGTATTATTTAACTATTTTGCAGTTAAAAGCAGTAAATTTATTCTGTAATTGTTGCAGCAGTTTGTCGCTGTTTTCATAATGCGAAGGTTGAATTTTGTGTTTGTTTATTCCCGTTTCTATTAGTATGCCTGAATCTCCCGTGGACAGTTTACTATACTTTACTTTCTTTATTTCACTAAATGCCACGCTACGACTTTGGCCCTCTTCATTAAATATTATGCATTTTTCTAAAACTTCTATGGAATTACCGTTCTTTTTCTTTCCCCGCCGTTCATTTACCAGCATAATTATAAATCCCAACCCTGCCAGTACTGCAGCCAGCAGCGATGATATTTGCCACCAGGCTATGATGGCGCCAACAAA
>CAZUFR010000325.1:0-1724 GCA_964619655.1 uncultured Syntrophomonas sp.
CTTCCCTGGAACAGCAAAAATACCAAATTCAAGTTCCGAAAGACATCCGCCAGAAAGCCTATCTAACCTTGGAGAGAATGCTGAAAATTAATTAATAATTTTGAATTTTGAATTCTTAATTAACGGGGAAATGCTCGCATTTCTTTTATTGCACTAGCGGTTAGAGCTTAAGCCTAAAATAAAGAGAAATACGAAGCAACCTTAATTGTGAACGATAGTTCACATTGTAGTACCCGTAGGGTGTATTTCAACCATAATTAAAAATTAAAAATTAATAACTCAAAATTTCTTAGTGGGGTTAAGGTTAATATTTAAGGGAACGAGAATATTAATATGATTATTACCAGGTATATAGGGGTCCTTGACCGGGATACCCCGGTGATTAATACCGATTTCCTAATTATTGGCGGAGGTATAGCCGGTCTTTTTACCGCTTTAAAAGCGGTTGCCTATGGCAAAGTTGTAGTATTGACCAAGAAAACAATTGAAGACTCGAATACGGGCTTGGCCCAGGGGGGAATTGCTGCTGCTGTGCATGAGGAGGATTCCCCTTTTCTGCATTTGGAAGATACCCTCGAGGCCGGAGCCGGACTATGCGATATAGAAGCAGTAGATGTGCTGGTAAGAGAAGGCCCCGACCGGGTGCGAGAGCTTATGGAGGCCGGAGCCCAGTTTGATATGAAAAATGGCAATATCTCACTAACCCGGGAAGGTGCCCATAGCAGACCTCGTATTCTGCATGCCGCCGATGCTACCGGTGAGGCCATTCGTAAAGCTCTGGTCAAAAGCTGCGAGGAAAACCCGGATATAAATATTATTGAAGATCAGTTTTTAATAGATGTACTCACCGGTAATATGGGACGAGAGTGCTATGGTGCTCTGGTATACGACAGTAAAAGCCATTCCCAACTGCTCTATGCCGCCCGAGCTACCATAATTGCTACCGGGGGAGCAGGACAGTTATATAAAAACACCACCAATCCCGATGTTGCTACCGCTGACGGCATGGCTGCCTGTTTTCGGGCCGGCTGTCGCCTCAGTGATATGGAATTTATTCAATTTCATCCCACCGTACTTTTTAGCCGCGATACCCAGCGTTTTCTCATTTCCGAGGCGGTTCGAGGAGAAGGTGGACTGCTCTATAACTCTCAGGGGGAAAGATTTATGCATAAATACCACCCTCTGGAGGAATTGGCCCCCCGGGACGTCGTATCACGGGCCATACTAAATGAAACCAGCATCGCTGGTACTGAATACGTCCATCTGGATATGACCGTTATACCAAAAGCTACTACCCGCTTTCCTAATATATATCGTACCTGCTTGCAGCGGGGTATTGATATCAAACAGGATTATGTACCAGTTTCCCCTGCCGCTCACTATACTATGGGGGGAATTGGAACCAACACCCATGGTGAAACCGATATTTACGGCCTGTACTGCTGCGGGGAAGCTGCCTGCACCGGGGTACATGGTGCCAATCGGCTGGCTAGCAATTCCCTACTGGAGGGCATTGTTTTTGGACAACGCATAGTGGACAAAGTGGAAGATATACTATACCGCAGGACCGTCAAAGTGGATGAAATATTCCGTGACTTTGACCACAGCTGGGTTTATGTACCTACAGACGAAAAACTAGACCCAAAAGAAGCAAAACCTGCCCTGCAGGAAATAATGTGGGATTATGTGGGTATAATACGAAACGAGGATAGCCTTAAGAAAGC
>CAZUFR010000326.1:0-1703 GCA_964619655.1 uncultured Syntrophomonas sp.
GGGGGCATTCTCCACATCGCCCGTCTGCCAGGCGTCAAGGGAGCGTTGTCCTGCTAGCAGGGGAATGAGCTCTTCGATTTTAGCCCCTTTAGCTTCCATATCCAGAATTTGCTGGGTAAGGTCATTTTTCAAGGCCCGTCCCTGCAGCCCTACACTTTTGCAGATCAGGGTGGTTTCATGTTCCTCCCGTTTAATAAGCTCTTCCCAGATGCGGGGATGAACTGCACATTCCCGGGTAGCAATAAACCGGGTAGCCATCAAGACCCCTTCTGCTCCCAGGCTTAAGGCTGCGGCCAGGCTGCGCCCGTCAACTATACCGCCGGTGGATATCACTGGTATCTTAACACTTTCAGCAATACGGGGCAGTAAAACCATGGTGGCAACATCATCATTCAGGGGATGGCCGCCTTCTTCAATACCGGCGGCTATAACGGCATCATAGCCATAGCGTTCAATATTCAAGGCATGCCTTACCGCACCTACCTTATGCATGACTTTAACTCCGGCCTGGTGACACATATCCAGGTATTTTACCGCCGGTTTACCGGAAACTTCTATAGCGGTTACCTTTTCTTCGGCACAAACCCTAAAAAAGTCATCATAAATTTCTTCAGTGAAACGCATGGAAGGAAGCAGGGTAATGTTAATACCGATTGGTTTACTGGTAAGTTCTCGGGTCTTATGGATGGCTGCTCTAAATTCTTCACCGCTGTTATAATTGCAGGCGGTAATATTACCTAAACCTCCGGCATTGGAAATGGCGGCACAAAGCTCGGGAGTCGCCAGCCATAGCATACCTCCACATATAATAGGATACTCAATACCAAATAACTCCGTTATCCTGGTCTTCATAAAAAAACCCCCTCAAAATTCCTGATATCTATATATTACAAGAACAAAATATCAAATACAAAACATTTATTAAAGGAAACAATAACGAAAAATCACATCCCTTGTCCTGGCTGTTAAATGGCTGATAAGAGTTTGTGGTTATTACGATAATTCACTCAGAATCCATGGCATAAATTCCGCCAGGGAACTATATATTATATAGAAAATGGGTACAAGTTTTGATTCGAGGTGATGCAGGATGCTGGGGAGTTTTAAAACCCGTCTATTAATAGTTATCGTAATAGTTACCCTGGCGGGGTTAGCCATGCAATCCAATAATGGCAGTCGGGAAGTGGTAGAACCGGTAATTGCTTATGTAATGAAAGACTACCAAATAGAGAAAAAGGCAGCTACCTTTATACATAATATCAGGGAAAATAGTACTCTAGTACCGGTATCGGGCGAAGCTGCTATGCAGCTTCCCTGCGAGTATCTGGAGCTAACGCAAAAATATGGCTGGTACTGGAACCCCGAAGAACAGCAGCAGAGTTTTTATCCCGGACTTAGTTTGAAGGTTAAGGAGAATACTCTGGTCAGGCCGGTGATGGCGGGAACAGTTGAGAAAATATCCGTAGATGACAGGGGACGAACGGTTTTATTACGGCATAATGACCAGATGCAATCCCTTTATGGTGGCCTCAAGGAAGTGCTGGTGGAAGAAAATAGTATGGTAAATCTGAATGACACCCTGGGTAAATCCGGCAGCAGTCTGTATTTGGAGATGAGAAACCAGGATGGACCCCTTAATGTTAACTATCTTTTTGAATAATGCGACTGGGTAAAATATCCGGTGTTCAGGTAAAAGTAAACCC
>CAZUFR010000327.1:0-1684 GCA_964619655.1 uncultured Syntrophomonas sp.
GGAACTGGCCCGACGCCAAAAAGGTTACGGCCGGGGCGGGCGTATGCAGATTGAAGCTGATGAAGTAGAAATATTTGCCGGGGTCAGAAATGGCAAAACTCTGGGCAGTCCCATTAGTTTTCTTATCCGTAACCAGGATTATGAGAACTGGCAGGATATTATGAACAGCGGCACTTGTTCCCGCATAAACGATAAGATGCTAACCAGGCCGCGTCCTGGTCACGCTGATTTACCCGGGGCCATGAAATACTATCATCGCGATATGCGCAATGTACTGGAAAGAACAAGTGCTCGGGAAACTGCTTCCCGGGTAGCAGCTGGCGCTTTTTTTAAACTTTTTTTAAAGCAGTTTGGCATATTAATATACAGCTATGTAAGGTCAATTGGTTCAGTTAAAGCGGAAACGGTTAACATTGAAAATGATAACCTGGAAGGGTTTTATGCTCGGGTAGAAGATTCCCCCGTACGCTGTCCTGACAAAGACAGCGAAAGAGAAATGATTAAGCTGATTGAGCAGGCTAAAAGGGAGGGCGAATCCCTGGGAGGAAGTTTCGAAGTTGGCGCTCTTGGAGTTCATCCGGGGCTAGGTAGCCACATAAGCTGGGAGCGTAAACTGGATGGTCAGATAGCAGTTGCTTTAATGAGCATACCGGCTATCAAAGCGGTGGAGATAGGTGATGGCATAGCTAATGCCGGAGAATTCGGGTCCCGGGTACATGACCAGATTCGTTACCAGGAGGAACAGGGCCTGTACCGGGACAGTAACCGGGCTGGTGGCATAGAAGGCGGTATCAGTAATGGCGAGGCAGTTTATGCCCGGGCTTATATGAAGCCTATTCCTACCCTTTACAAACCCCTGATTAGTGTTAACACTACCAACTGGAAGGAAGAAAAAGCTCAGGTGGAAAGGTCTGATATATGTGCAGTGCCGGCAGCGGCAGTAGTAGGTGAGGCTATGATGGCTTTTGTATTGGCGCGGGCTTTTAGAGAGCAATTCGGGGGAGAAAGCATAGAACAGGTAGAGCAAGCCTGCAGCAGCTACCGGGAATATTTGAATAAGGTGTGGCAATGGAAAAGAATATAGTACTTATTGGTTTTATGGGCACCGGTAAGAGTACAGTAGGGTCGAGGCTGGCCCAGAGGCTTAAAAGAAAATTTGTTGATATGGACCGGGAGATTGAACGGGTTGTGGGCATGACCGTAAGCGATATATTTAAACGCTACGGTGAAATCAGGTTTCGTTCCGAGGAAAAACTAATGGTCCAAAAACTGGCCCGGGAAAGTGGGCTGGTTATTGCTGCCGGCGGCGGGGTAGTACTGGACCAGGGGAATATCGACACCTTAAGCCGGAATGGGATTATCATTTGGCTGGAAGCTACGCCCACCGCAATATTAGAACGGGTAAACCGTAAGAAGGGTACTCGCCCTCTAATAAAAAAAGATGTAAAGCTGCAGGATATTGAGGAAATGTTAAAGGCTCGAGAAGCTTTATACGCCCAGGCTGATTATCGGGTCAATACCAGCGGCAAAAGCCCGGAGCAGGTTGCGAATGAGATAATTGAGGTAGTGATGAGTCTTTACATGAAAGAATGAAACCTTGTAGGAAAGGACAAGAGAATGGAAAATCTTGAGGTCAAGTTAAATGAACGTAGTTATTTAATAAGAATTGCTCCCGGAATATTAG
>CAZUFR010000328.1:0-1675 GCA_964619655.1 uncultured Syntrophomonas sp.
GCCCCGACCGCTCCCAATGTCCCAAGGCTAAATATAAAGAAATAAACATCAGCGGGTTTGAGTACTAAAAAGAATTTCGAATTATGAATTTTTAATTTTGAATTAACGTAGAAATGCCTACGCATTTCTTTTTATTACAATTACTGCATTCCCAGCTGTTATTTTCACAGGTGGTTGCGTGTGTTAAGCAGGTGGTCGTTATTAAGGCAGCAGATTCATTAATGAGTTAAAATAAGCAGAAATACGAAGTATTTCAACCATAATTAAGAATTAAAAATTAAAAATTCAATCATGGGAGGAAAATTATTGTCAGGAAGCCACGTAGTATTAATTCGTAATCAGCAGGAGGGCAGGAGGGTTCTGGAAGAAATCGGGGTAGACCCGGGAGCTTACCCTTATCTCTTACCCAAGTCCAACTTTTACTGCATCAAACTAAAAGATATTCCTTTCCGGGGCGCCAACATCATTAAGCAGGAAATGCTATCCAAGGGAGGCGAAGCCGCCATACCTCGGCAGGCCCTATCCGGTGAAGGCTCCGGTGATGTACTGCTGATGGGGACCTTAAAACATTATCGCCTTCTAATACGTAAACTTAAGGTACAACCCTTTGGTCTGAAGAAAGTTGCTGCAGAAATAGAAAATATACTGGCAGCATTAGAGCCCACGCAGCAAACTATAGAATTACCCCATGGGAAAAGTCTGAAACTGGGTGAACGTACCCTGATAATGGGGATTCTTAATGTTACTCCCGATTCTTTTTCCGATGGCGGAAAATACCTTAATCCGGACCAGGCGGTAAAGCGAGCCCGGGAAATGATAGAAGAGGGTGCAGATATCATAGATATTGGTGCTGCTTCCTCCCGACCGGATTCAGTTATGGCTGGAGAAAAAGAAGAAATACAGCGGCTGCTTCCGGTTATGGATAAACTGTTAGCAGAAGATATAATCATATCCATTGATACCTTTCGGGGAGAGGTAGCCCAGGCAGCTCTGGAAAACGGCGCCCATATCATAAACGATATAGGTAGCTTACAGCTTGATTCCCAACTCCTGCCGGTGTTGGTGGAAAAACAGGCCCCGGTAATCCTGATGCATAACCGTATGCAAATACGCGCGGGGGAACCTTACCGAGATTTGATAGCCGATATTATAACTGAACTGGAATATGCCATTAAACAGGCGGTAGATGCCGGACTCCCCGATGAAAAAATTATTATCGATCCCGGCATAGGATTTGGTAAAACCCTGGAGGGGAACCGTTTACTGTTAAAGCGCCTGGCGGATTTCCGCAGTCTTGGGAAACCGATTCTGATAGGGGCATCGCGCAAGTCCTTTATTGGACAAACCCTGGGACTGGAAGTAAATGAGCGTCTGGAAGGCAGTTTAGCGGCAGTAGCCATAGCCATTATGAACGGCGCTGACATTGTAAGGGTACATGATGTAAAAGCCAGTAAACGGCTGGCAAGCATGACGGATGCGGTGATGCAGGAAAATGGATAGTATTATTGCCCGGGGTTTAACCTTTAAGGCCTGTCACGGGATGCTGGACCAGGAGAAAACTAATCCCCAGCTATTCCAGGTAGACCTGGAGCTATTTCTCGATTTGCAGGCTGCAGGACAGCAGGATGATTTAAAACTTACCGTAGACTATGACCAGGTATATCAACTGGTGCAG
>CAZUFR010000329.1:0-1626 GCA_964619655.1 uncultured Syntrophomonas sp.
CACATTGGGTCGGCCCACTATGGCCACTACCGGTTTTGCCATGTATTATTCCTCCCTAGCACTGTTTCCACTAATGACCGGGCACTGCCATCTACAGTATATATCTCTGCCTGGGTGTATAGGCGCAGTTCTTCCAGGCTGATGTTATCCAGTAAAATATCATCGCCTTCTTTAAATATTATTTCCGGTATAATTATCTTCTGTCCCTGGTATTTATTCTCCATTACCTGTAATATATCCTTGCCCGTTAAGAGACCGGTTACACTTACATTGCCTCCAAAATAGTGATTTTCTACTGGCACCAGGTGTACGGTCAAACCCTTAATGAGATTCAGTCTTTTTACTACCGGGTCAAGTACCATCATAGCCGAAACCCCGGTAATTATAAATACTTCCCGCTTTTTAACCTGCTCGGGCAGGGATTTTCCCAACTGGGCAAATTCGTCCAAAAATATTCGCGCCAAACCAATTCCATTTTCAATCTGACAGTAATCATCATAGTATTCAGCTGCTGGGAAATCTACTCCCGCCTTAATAAAAAATTCATCTGCCAGGTAGACAAAACCGCTGTGAAAACGGTTACGGTATTCTATCTGGTAGTTATTTACCATTGCTATTAAATTTCTGCTTTGTTCCGGAGTAACAACCTGTAATTGGGTTAATTTCAGGCGATGACCCGTAAGACCGACGGGGACTATACCTACTGACTGAACCGTAGGGTAATAAGAAGATAATTCCTCAATGCTTTGTTTTAAAATTTCACCATCGTTAATTCCCGGGCATAAGACTATCTGGGTATGGATTTCTATACCGGCATCTAATAATCGTTTAAGATCCTCACGAATACTTGCTGCCCGCTTGCTCCCCAGTATCTTTACCCTTAGTTCTGGATGCATGCAATGAACTGAAACATAGAGGGGACTAAGATGCATATCAATTATTTTACGCCAGTCTTTTTCTTTCAGGTTAGTCAGAGTAATAAAATTACCGTAAAGAAACGAATAGCGGTAATCATCATCTTTTATGTACAGGGTCTTTCTCATTCCCGGGGGAAGTTGATCGACAAAGCAAAATAAACAACGATTCTGGCAAACTCTCATCTTATCAAAAATTACATCATCAAAAAGCAGGCCCAGCTCTTCATCCCAATCCTTATCTATTTCCAAAGACCATAGCTCACCATTAATTTTTTTAACCTCAACCACTATAAAATCGTCCTGGGAATAAAATTGGTAATCGATAATGTCCTGTATTTCCTGGCCATTAATAAGCAACAGAACATCTCCGGCCTCTATCGCCATTTCATCAGCAATACTTCCAGGAATAACGCCTGTAATGGGAGCGCTCACAATCATCCTCCTACTGGATAATACTCCTAAACATTATCCAACAAAAGCCCTTGCACCGCAAGTTAAAGTGCAATAACCTTTCCTGATAATTCTTAATTTTAATGAAAATGTCTTTTCCTGTGCAGGAGCAGGTAATCTGTAGGGGCGAACCCGTGTGTTCGCCCGGAATAGGCAGCTTTATATGCAACAGGGCTCACCCTCCAGGGGTAGTGGTCGGCCGGGCAGTGTCTATTCCCGTGTCTATTTTCTCCAACTGCTTTTTAAGTATCAGGGCCGG
>CAZUFR010000330.1:0-1621 GCA_964619655.1 uncultured Syntrophomonas sp.
TTATCAATAAGTATATCTCTCACTTAAAATCTTTCCTTTGTTTTTCTTACCGGCCCTTAAAAGTAGCCCCAAGTTATTTCTTCTGGTCAATAAACCAGCCCTCGGTATAAATATCCTCCTGCAGGTAGGCTTTGTGGGCTTTACTGCTGGCCCGGCTCTGCTGCAGTTTAATTGCTATATTATCCTTTTGCTCATGCATCCGGCTTAGAGATTTTTCATCCAGTTCTCTTATTTCTTTTATTAGTTCGATAGTTTTTTCTCTCTGGTTCTTAATTTCTTCTATCTCTGCCTTTGTAGCTAACTCAGGGTGATTTATCAACTCTTGTAACCCTTGCTCCAATACCATATACACTATATCTACATCTTCAATAAATTTTGTCCTTTGCTGTAATAGCTCCAGTAGCATCTCTCCAGGCTCTTCTTCCTGTTGCAGGGTATCATAAATAGAATTAGAAATTTGTTGAATTATTTTGAATAAGTCTAGCATTTCGGTGAGTTTTTCCAATACTGATTGCGAAACCATTAATTATAGCCAACTTTCTTATGCAGGCACAAGGGCCAGTACAGCTTTGCTAAACCAATTCGTCTACCAGTAATCCCAGTGCCTGATTAATCATTTCCCTTAAACGAGCGCTTAAATCCAGCATGTATTCGGGTGGTATTTCTTTAATAGTTTCTTTAGTCTGGTTATCTATGACCCTTACCTGGAAACGCCCACTGTCTTCATGAAGTTGAAATTCCAGGTGGAAATTAGATAGATTCATGATATCATTGGCAACTTCAATAGCCTGGTGAACTTCTTCCCTGCTTGCCCTGGAAGCCACCAGTTCTTCTACTCCTACCCTGTTTTTTTGTTGATCGTGCAATGTTTCTTCACGAACCATATTCCGACCTGTGTCAATTACTGCGGGAGTGTTAACCGCCATCCCTTGCCCATCAACCCGCATATTTCCCGCCTCCCTGCACAAAAATTAGGTTACTAATATTATCGACATTTATTAGATTATACTTTAAAATCAAAACTTTATAACCTGATTACCCCTTAACGTTTATATGAGAAACCACGGTATTATCAGTACTTGCTCCCACTACTGCATTGCTTACTACCCCTGCGGTATTGCCGGTACTTATCTCTGCCGGGGGTAAACTTTTACTTTTTATAATCGCTTCCTGCCAGGTATCACGCAACTCAATTACAAAGTTTTCTACCTCGTTCAATATTTGCGCATCCTTTTTCACATTAGCCTGAACCATTTGGTGATGTAGATATTCATAGAGTAAAAACATAGGCTTGGAAATTTCATAATCCATGTTAAGACTGGCCATTAATTCCACTAAAATTTCCTGCCCGTTAATGATTTCCCGGTGCGCCTGGTTTATATCTTTGTTTTCAATAAATTTCCTGGCATGTTTAATGTTTTTTAACAAACCTTCGTAAAGCATGGTAATAAGCTTTTCCGGGGCTGTTTCCACACTTGATCTCTTGTATTGGTCATATGCCTGTGCATTAAGGTTCAAGCTATCTCCTCCTCTGCCGTAACTATATATAAATATCGTATAGCTGGCTAAAAAACTTTAAAAAATGAAAAACCCGGGAGGCTAGTCCCGGGAAGGAAGACAA
>CAZUFR010000331.1:0-1598 GCA_964619655.1 uncultured Syntrophomonas sp.
TTACAGCCCATCAGAAGTTTGAAAGTCTATTTGGGCGCCCGGCTGACCGGCGGCGCAAACTGTATAATGGCCGAATTCAATGCAACTATTATCAATTTTACGGCCCCCGTCCACCGCAAAGAGTAAATAGTAAAATGGACTTATAGATATGGATGCTGTAATAAAAAGAATGAAATGCAAATTGCTTTTATATAAAAAGACTAGGTCGGGCAGAAAATCAATAACCGCGCCAACCCGCGCGGTTACTTACTTTATACATGGTCGGGGCGACAGGATTTGAACCTGCGACCTTCTGATCCCAAATCAGACGCGCTCCCAAACTGCGCCACGCCCCGAACTTCTTTATAATAGCATCTATAGTTCAAAACTGTCAATTGTTAAGGCGGGGGCAGGGTTATGTCATATGTGATTAGCCGCCCCATATAACCTTTATAGTATAATATTTATAAGATATACAAGGAGGGACTAGAATGGATGAAATAAACTTGAAACCGGTAGCATATGTTATTTCCCCGGTGGAAGAACCGGATGAGATGCCATTGGGGGGAAAGGATGCAATAATTGAATTTCTACCGGAATATGTGGAAGCCTTGCAAGGCTTGGAGGAGAACTCTCATATTTGGATCATATCATGGTTTCATAAGTCACCCCGGGACATTTTAAAAATCAGACCAGGAAAGGTTAATCCGGATTTACCCGAATACGGAGTGTTTGCTTTGCGGTCATTTACTCGTCCCAATCCTATTGGCTTAAGTCTGGTAAGACTGGAGCGGGTGGAGGGTAATCGGGTACATGTACGTGGTTTAGATGCGATTGGTAGTACCCCGGTGCTGGATATCAAACCCTATTTCGAAAATGATACTATTTTTTCGCCCCTTACCCCCTATATCCGGGGAAAAAGCCGGGAGATGCGCCAGGGTATGATAAAAAAGCACGCCTTTATCCATCACGGGGAAGAGTGTATAGATATGCTGGTAGGAGTTCGGATGGCAGCCATTGCCGAGGACCGTTTCGGACACTTGAATTCTTCCGACCTGGTGGTTCGAGTACAGGGCTCACCCTGTTTAGCGGATACTATTCAGGGAGTAAGCCGGGCCCGTCTGGCTAATCCCCCTCGATTTACATATATAAATGTAGAGAATGGCAGTGAAACTATCTGGACTAAAAATAACCAGACCTTAACCATTCGCTTGAAAGGTACGTTTAGCCAGGAAGATATTGAGAACCTGGCGGATGAAGGCCTTTTTGATATATTTTAACTTGATTATTGAATGGTGATTTTATGCTGGTTTATTCCCCGGGTAAGCCGGGGAATTTTTGTTTCTATAAGTTAAGTAAATATTTCCAAACCGTGAGTGATAGTGCAATCTATGGCTCATAGTTTTTAGTTGCAATATCCAGGGCCTTTAGCAGGGCGAAATAGGTATATGGACCGACCACACCATCGACTGCTAGCCCTTGATCAGCCTGAAAAGCCGTTACTGCCTGCCGGGTTTTAGGACCAAAAACCCCGTCAATGGATGATTTATAATAGCCCAGTTTCTTTAAATCTCTCTGCAATTGTTTCACGTCTTCCCCACTATCACCTTCTTTTAATA
>CAZUFR010000332.1:0-1588 GCA_964619655.1 uncultured Syntrophomonas sp.
CATGGTTTACATAGTTTTCTACGGGGTAATTGTTTTGTTATTGCTTGTTTAGAGTTAGGGGTTAGGGGATTACTCAGTCTCTCGTTATTCATGGTTTATATAGGTTTCAACCGGGTAATTGTTTTGTTATTGCTTGTTTAGAGTAAGGGGTAAGGGGTAAGGGTGCTTTGCACATTGCACATCAGTCTATACATACTACTCCTCACTCCTAACTCCTCACTCCTTACCTAGTTATAGAAGTGCTGTCCTGTGTTAGTAAATGTCTCATTCATCCCTAGCTCCAGGGCGCAATCTTCGCAGGTTCCATTTAATTGCACAGCTCCTTCGGGGCCTTCGACTTCAACCGTAGAGTATACCAGTTGGCAATACTCGCACACGTGATATATCTTCATATGCCTGCTCCTTTAGGTTTTTTTAATATTCTGTCTGAGATAGCAGGCAAATATACTTTTAGGAATTAAGAATTAATAATTAAAAATTAAGAATTGTGGTGGAAATACACCCTACACCCTACGGGTACTACTGATGCTCCCGTTGGTCGCAATTAAGGTTGCGGGTACTACAATGTTCACTACCGCTCACAATTAAGGTTGCTTCGTATTTCTCTTTATTTCAACCTTATGCATACCATAACAAATCTGCGGCAATCTGCTCCCTTAATAGCGACCCGGCACTCAGCCCAGACTTTATCAGGTTAATAGCGGCGGAACGGCACGGGGGCCGTTCCCTGCAAACATAACGGGAAATGCTACCAGCACCCTATTCCCTTACTAATTATACTCATTCATGGCCCGGTCTATGCCCTGCTTTACCCAGCACTCTACTGCAGCAACCGCCTGGCTGATTACCTCTTCCATCAGTTTCTGTTCGTTGGGGCTAAATTTACCCAGCACCCAGTTAATAGCTTCATTATCGGGGCGACCGATACCAATTCGGATGCGGGCAAATTCCTGGCTACCCAATCGCTCGATAATGGAAGCCATGCCTTTATGGCCTCCGCTCCCCCCCTGGGCCCGCAGACGCAGAACGCCGGGAGGTAAATCCATATCATCATAAATTACTATGAGGTCATCAAGGTCCAGCTTAAACCAGCGCACCAGAGGCTGAACGGTTTTGCCGCTAAGGTTCATGTACGTAAGGGGCTTAACCAGCAGGACTTTTTCCCCATCAATACGGATATGCCCAATAATGGCATCGAAACGGCTTTCCTCTTTTTCAATAGAAAAGCGCCCGGCTATTTCTTCCAAGACCCTATAACCAATGTTATGCCGGGTATCGCTGTATTTCCTTCCTGGATTGCCCAACCCTACGATAACTTTCATAATCCTACCTCATGATATTTTTAAATTAATAAGAAAATAGAATTTTTTTGACACTGACAGACGCTGATTTCTTATGAATTACACTGAATTTTTTATATATAACTAAACCCCAGCTACTATTTTCATTGGTGGTTGTGTGTGCTTGGCGCTCATGACGGGTTAATACGGAATAGACACAGATAACACAGATTCAATAGATTTACACTGATTGTCCCCATAGGTAAAAAAGGATTGAGCGATAAGGCCCAATCCTTTTAAAAATAACT
>CAZUFR010000333.1:0-1586 GCA_964619655.1 uncultured Syntrophomonas sp.
GAGATAGAATATCCCCTGGGGTTACAGGGTCATTCCGATGCGGATGTGTTACTGCATGCTATTGGCGATGCTCTTTTAGGTGCAGCTGGTCTGGGGGACATTGGCCGTCATTTTCCTGATAGTGATGAACGCTACCGGGGCATAAGCAGTCTCTATCTGCTGGAGGAAGTAGGAAAAAAGCTGACTGAGGCCGGCTTTACCATAATTAATATTGACAGTACTGTAATAGCCCAGAAACCCCGTCTGGCACCTTACATAGAAACCATGGTGCAAAATATAGCCCGGGTTTTGCATATTGAAACGGGACAAGTTAATGTAAAAGCGACTACTACGGAGAGACTGGGATTTGAAGGCCGGGAAGAAGGTATATCAGCTCTGGCAGTGGCCTTGATTGAGTAGCATCACGCTATTATATAGTTGCAGGGTTAGTTATGGTGGTATAATCGAGGTACACAAGGGAGGTACTGTATGAATAAAATAAAGGTTAGATTTGCGCCCAGTCCTACCGGGCCACTACACATAGGCGGAGCCCGTTCGGCTCTGTTTAATTATCTTTTTGCCCGCCATAATAACGGGGATTTGGTAATAAGAAGCGAAGATACTGATTTGGAACGCTCGCGCCGGGAGTATGAAGAGGAAATATTAGAATCCCTGCAGTGGTTGGGAATTAGCTGGAATGAGGGACTACAAGCCGGCGGGGAAGATGGTCCTTATCGACAGACTGAGCGCTTGGATATATATGCTGAATACACCGCTCGCCTGCTGGAAACTGGTCAAGCTTATTACTGTTTTTGCAGCGAGGCAGAATTAGAGGAAGAACGGCAGGAGGCTATGAACAGCGGCGAGATGCCCGGTTATTCAGGAAAATGCCGCCACCTTACGTCTGAGGAGGTTGAAGCCAGACGAGCTCGGGGCGAAAAACCAGCCATACGATTTAAAGTAGCTTCCAACCGGTTATATGTGGTAGATGACCTGGTTCGTGGTAGGGTTAGCTTTGATAGTAATAACATAGGGGATTTTATAATAGTTAAATCAGACGGTATCCCCACTTATAATTTTGCTGTAGTTATAGATGATGTACTCATGGGTATAAGTCACGTTATTAGGGCTGAGGAGCATTTGTCCAATACCCCGCGGCAGTTGATGATATATGATTCTTTGAACCTGAAACGACCTGAATTTGCTCATATTTCGCTTATATTGGGCAGTGACCGTCAGAAGATGAGTAAACGCCATGGGGCTACTTCTCTGATACAATACCGGGAGATGGGTTATTTACCGGAAGCCCTGTTTAACTTTCTGGCTCTTTTAGGCTGGTCCCCGGAAGGAGAGGAGCAAATTCTCTCCCCGGAGGAAATAATTGCTGCCTTTACCCTGGAGCGGGTAGCTAAAAACCCGGCTGTCTTTGATCTGGATAAATTGAACTGGATTAACCAGCAACATATTAAACAAAAAGACCATGAGGAACTAAAAGGTCTTATGCTGCCTTACCTGCAGCAGTCTCACTATAGTGAAAATGTAGCCCAATTAGATAAAACCCAGCTTGATTTGCTGGTAGAGGTATTGCGTGACCGCATCGTTTGTTT
>CAZUFR010000334.1:0-1586 GCA_964619655.1 uncultured Syntrophomonas sp.
CTGCCAATGGATGATTAAGCGGTAAAAAGGCCGGATGTACCCGGGCCTGTATACGACCTTCTTCATCCTCTTTGGCAATGGCCAGAAGCTTAATGACATATCCCAGTTCCCGGGCATACTTAATATCAGCCGGGGTAATGGAGGTAATCCCTTCTACATAAACATCATCAAGAGTGATACGGCTGTTAAAGGCGATAGAAGATAGTATGGCGATTTTACGAGCCGCATCCAGGCCTTCTACATCAGCGGTAGGGTCGGATTCGGCATAACCCAGTTGCTGAGCCTCCGCTAAAACCTGGCTAAATTCCAACCCTTCCAGGCTCATTTTAGTTAATATATAATTAGTAGTACCGTTTAATATGCCTATTACTTCTTGTATGCGGTTCCCAGCCAGAGATTGTTTGAGAGGGTAAACGATAGGAATACCGCCGGCTACACTGGCTTCGAAATAAAAATCAATCCCGCATTCCTCCGCTGTCTCAAATAGCTCTTTGCCTTTTACCGCAATTAAATCTTTATTGGCGGTAACTACATGCTTGCCTGCACGCATGGCTTCCAGGATAAATGCAAAAGCAGGTTCTATACCCCCAATTAACTCAACCACAATATTTATATCGGAATCATTTATTATTTCGTTAAAATCAGTTGCCAGCATGTCGTCCGGAATACCCAGAGCATGGCATTTGTTCTGATCCTTTTCCAGTACCTTTTTGATGGCAATCTTATCTCCAGTTCTTTGGGCAATGGTTTCTGCGTTTTTTTGGAGCAGTTCCACCACTCCGGAGCCAACCGTTCCGCATCCCAGCAATCCAACGTTAATCATTTTTTAATACCTCCATATCAAATCAGGTACTATAATTCGATTTATCTTCCTTTTTTAGTCCCATTAAAACAGCATACAGAGTCACCATAATAAACAAGCCTACTATTAATAATGGGAGTATGGTAAGATCCCTGAATAAATACAGTGTGAAGGGAAGCAGAATTAGGAACCCTACCAACATATGCTGCATAAACATATCCCAATGCATTATCCATGGTCCCGGGTTAGCTTCCTGTTCACGAAGATGAATACTTATAAAATATATACTACCAATAATCAGCAGTAAAACCCATAGTAATATGTTAACTAAGGGAGTCAAGAAAAACAGAATAGCAAAGACTATTCCCCCCAGCACCTGCCGGAAATTACTCATCTAACCTCACCTCTTTTATATTATGGCACTTTACTATCTATTTGACGAGATGCCAGGCTATGTTAAAGAATAATCCATTTTCACCACAAAATTTATAGCTGTCAAGTATCGTCCCTGTATGATTACTCGAACAACAATGGTAACTAGCCTGTCGAACTGTACGATGGATTGCCACAATTAAGTTAGAACCCGGAATTTGAAATCTGTTGCCGCCCTGTAAGGATAGGTTTTCCTTGTTTCACCAATACTAAAATAATATAATATCATGGTAAGCTAAGATAAATTGCCAATAGGAAAATAAAAGGTGAACGCTGGAACCATTATAGTATAAACTTGTGCATCCTTTCCGTTTGGAATGTTTTCTTTTGAAATTTACATTTTAAAACGCGG
>CAZUFR010000335.1:0-1573 GCA_964619655.1 uncultured Syntrophomonas sp.
CGCGACACCCGGCTTGGGAAGCCGGTGCTCTACCACTGAGCTACTCCCGCATCAAGGTTATTTTATAACAGATACCTGCATGCGTCAACCTGCCCTTAGGGACCTATGACCATAATAGTATATCGAGCCGTAAAAGGCAGGGAAAGAGGAAGAAATGATTGAAAAATGCGGACACTTACTTAACTGGCCGCTTACTCCTCACTCCTCGCCCCTCACTCTAAACAATTACTTACTTCTATACTCCAAGTTATTTACAAGATAACTTTGTTATACCTATTTTCTAATATAAACCTACATGAACATAGTAAACCCTTCCATCTCCCGGGGTTGCTCTGAAATGAGGATGCCAGCTGCCTCCAGGGCCTCGGGTACGCGGTCAAAGTTTTGGATAATAGTGTTACCAAGCTGGTCAGTAAACCATAAGTAAATTTTTCTACCATCGCGGCGACGAATTTCCAGACCGCCATAACTGGCAGTAGCTGCTAATAAAGCGCTGCCTGCCGGTTGAGGGGATGAGCGACCAGAAAACAGGGAGATAAAAGCAATTATCAGGAATAGCCGGCGAAACCATTTAGGATTATGCAGGTCCACTATTTCTACTCCCTGAATATCATCAAAACGGCAGGTTTCCACCCCCCTGAAGGTTACTCGGTAGAGCGCATCAGGAGTCAGCTCAATCCGGTAGGAAGAATACCAGGCCGAGTAGTAGAAGAGCAGAATTCCGGATAAAGCTAGAAACCACATAATCAAGGTAATAATCCACATGTTAGTAATAGCCTGTATTGCTCCTCCGTTAATTACAAAGGGCAGCATATAAAAGAGTGTCAGAAAAATAATAGCCACTATATCACCTGCTACCAGCCGACCAGTTGGGTAGGAAATATCCTGAGGTTCTTTTTTACGGCGTGGCAAAAAGATATAAGCTAACAAGCCGATAAGTATGATGCCCCCGCCTGCAGTACGGTAAGGATGGTAAAGCCAACCCGGAGGTTGGTGATAGGGGTTTGCTTCAGCCAGGTAATCATGATAGCGTACCTGCAGGTAGGAAACCTGATTCGAATCAGTTAGGGCGAGATAAGCGATAGAATTATCCTCTGCTATTAAACCCCAATTCCCCAGTGGTATTTCATGGGGCCGGAAAAATACCGCCACAAAACCTTGCGGTTTCCAAAACGGGTCTTTATCCATTTTGCTGACCCGGTTGCCATAACTAGACTGGCCATATTGGGTGGAGCTGGCCAGATAAACCTGCCCCACGAAATCTTTCCATTCCTGGGTACTGAGAGTAGTCACCCTTCCACCGGTCTTTTCGGCTATATAATCCTGCAGGGGAAGGGAATGCAAGCGTTTTTCCTCATTGCTGACAATACCATAAGGAGAGTCTATTTCATCTTTTTGTTCCTGAGCCCAGTCCACCCAGGTAATGCTGACCAGGGCCGGAGCCTTGTAAAACACCATAAATGTTCCAATGATTATAGCCATAACCAGGGCCACCCGCCGCCATAGCTCCATTCGACCGGTACTACCGGGCATAAAATTTCCCTCCTCAATTTCAGCGCCTATTTTCTTATTA
>CAZUFR010000336.1:0-1571 GCA_964619655.1 uncultured Syntrophomonas sp.
GCATCTTCCATAAGCTGTAGCCGGTAATAAAGGGTACTGCGCGAAATTCCCAGATAGCGGGCGGTAGCCGTTTTATTTCCGTCGTGCATTTTAAGGGCCTTAAGGATAATATCATTAGATAGCTTATCCAGGGGCATGCTTCCTGGGGGCATAAAAAAATCATCAGGTAAAATTGGTTTATCCGAACTTTCCTGTCCGTTTTTTAGTGAATTCAAACGCAATTTATCCAGATGTTTAGGCCGGATAGTAGTATCATCATTCATCAGTACTATCAACTCAACGATATTGCGTAATTCTCTAACGTTACCCGGCCAGTGGTAGGATTCCATAATATGGGAAGCATGGGAATCAATATTATTAAACCGCCGACCAGCCTGTTCGGATATCTCCATCATAAACATCCGGGCCAAGGGAATTATGGCTTCCGGTTGTTTTCTTAAAGGGGGGATATATACATGACCCATATTAAGGCGGTAATATAAATCCTCTCTAAAAGAGCCTTGATTAACCATGTCCTTTAAATACTGATTGCTGGCACATATAATGCGCACATCAGTCTTTATTAACTTCAGACCGCCTACCCGGTAAAATTCTTTTTCCTGGAGTACCCGCAGCAGTTTTGCCTGCAAATCCAGAGGCAGTTCTGATACCTCATCCAGGAACAGGGTACCTCCCCGGGCCATATCCATCTTACCTTTCTTACCTTGAGGTAGACCACCGGAAAAGGTTCCTGGCTCGTAACCGAAGAGTTCACTTTCAAATATATTGGAGGATAGAGCGGCACAGTTCAGGGCCACAAAGGGAAGATTCTTATTCTCCTCTCCACAGTGAATATAGCGAGCCACCAGTTCTTTACCAGTACCAGTTTCCCCTTCTATTAACACGGGTATGGAGCGGTTATGATGAAGTTTTAGAGCCAGAGAAAAAATCTCCTTCATTGAATGAGAAAAAACCCCAACTTTAGAACAATCAGAACTTGCAGGGTTAGGATTTACCTCTATCGGGGTAGCGTTTTCTGCCGGTAATTCCTGCTTAGTTTTCCCCCGAATTTCTTCCTGGTGCCGGGCTACTCTTTCTGTAGTCTTGACCAGTTCATCTATATCCAGGGGCTTTAACAGGTAATCAAAAGCTCCTGCTCGTATAGCTGCAATGCTACTATCCATGTCCGCATAAGCAGTAAAAAGCACTTTATCAACCTTGCTGGCAACTGGCAAAAGTGATAGTTCTTGTAAGAGTTCCAATCCCGACATACGTGGCATACGATTATCAGTTAATAGAAGATTAAAATCCTGCTGATTAATTAAATCCAGGGCTTCCTTGCCATTACCAGCTTCCACCACATGATGTCCCAGTTTACGCAGGAATTGGGCTACATGAGAACGGCTGCGATTTTCATCATCAACTAGAAGAATATTCATGTTCATCTCGTATCCCTCCTTCCTGCCTGGCTCCCAATGTCGGCAGTTTTACCATAAAGGTAGCTCCACCCTCATTCCGGTTGTAGGCATAAACCTGACCCCCCAGACGAGTGACTATGGTATGCACCACTGACAATCCCAGCCCCATTCCCT
>CAZUFR010000337.1:0-1565 GCA_964619655.1 uncultured Syntrophomonas sp.
CAAAATAAAGAAGACATAATTACTAACATGCTCCTGTGTGGAGGATGTGCTCGCCTGCGTGGCATTGATGAGTTACTGAGTAAAGAGCTAAACTTAACGGTTAATTTGGGAAGCATTGACCAGCGCATCAAGCTTCCTAAAAATATAACTGAAGAGCAACAAAATGATATGCATATTGATTATCCGGTAGCATTGGGATTAGCTTTGAGGGGGGGAGCATAAACCATGGCGGTCAATAAGGAACCCAGGATTAACCTGCTGCGTTATCAGCAGGAGGAGTTATGGGAAAGGAAAAGCAATATCCGCTTTATGTTGATACTGGGTCTGGTAGCCCTGCTGTTTGTAAGTGCCATGGGGGGAACCTGGCGCATGCAAAGCCGACAATTGCAGGAGCTTAAAGCCCAAAATGAGCAACTGCAGCAGCAGGTAAACAAACTGACCAGCTCAGTAGTGTCTACCGATACCGGCAGTAAACTCACTGATGAGCTTAATATCCGAACTACTATGGTTAATGTTCTGGAAAAACAGGTGAAAGTAAAAAGCAAATATTTTCAGGATATTTACCTCTTAAGCATTCCTGGTGTTACTATTGGAAGAATGGATGTTAAGTCCGATAATAATTTTACTATGTCGGCCTACTGCAATAGTCAAGCTAAATTAATTAAGTATTTGGAACAGCTAATAAATTTGGATTTTATAAAAGAGGTAAAGAGTATAACCTCCAAGCGTAATGCAAAAACCGGGGAAGTTAACTTTAACATTACTCTGGTATGGGAGGAGGTTGAATAATGAATTTATCACGACGGGATCAGGCTTTATTAGCATTTCTTGTCATAATTCTGATTGGATTTATATTTTACCGCCTGGTATATGTGCCAATTAATCAGGAAATTCAAACTATTACCGAGAGCAACCAGGAACTGCAGTTGGATAAACAACGCCTGGAGGTAGAGGTTAAAAAAGGTCCGGCCAAAACAGAGGAGACTAAAGATAAATTTGCGCACCTGGATAAACGGTTACCTACCGAAGACGAAATAATTCCGCTGTTAACCATGTTAGATGAAACTACTGGTAAACATAATCTGCCTTTTGCCTCACTGGATTACAAGGGGGCTGAAAAACCAGGTGAAACCGGAGCCCAGACCCTGGTATTTAATATAGGTACCAAAGGCAAAATAATGCAGCTATTGGATTTCTTACACGAACTGGAGAGTGCGGAACGATTAATCAGCGTAGAAGACGTATCTTTTAGCGGAGTTAAGGCAGAGGCTGTAGTGGAAACTGATGCAGAAGAACCGGGACCTCCTGCTTATTACATAGCTCCTCCAGAAATTCCTGAGGCCAAACTAAAAAGAATCAGGTTCGAAATTGTGGAAGTAAAAGAAACCACAACTAATACAGAAAGACCTGTGGCAGATAGTTTCATGCCGGATAACTTTGAAATGAAACTTACCATTAAAACCTATTGTGCCGGCCTGGATAAAGTTGGTCAGGCTGAGGATGGTACTGCGAATAAACCAAAAAATAATGCCAAAGGGGAGGTTTGATGGTGGGAATGCTGAAAA
>CAZUFR010000338.1:0-1552 GCA_964619655.1 uncultured Syntrophomonas sp.
AATTTTTAATTTTGAATTATAGTTGAAATACACCCTACACCCTACGAGTACTACTGATGCTCCCGTAGGTCGCAATTAAGGTTGCGGGTACTACAATGTGAACTATCGTTCACAATTAAGGTTGCTTCGTATTTCTCTCTATTTTAACCTTTTTAATCTATGCCTATTTTGCATTATCGAATTTTGGGGGAGTTTAATTTGATTAAAGGCTTATATACGGCTGGAGCAGGAATGATGCTGCAAATGGCCCGGCAGGATGTAGTAGCTAATAACCTGGCTAATGTAAACACCAGTGGTTATAAAAAGCAGGTAGCAGTTGCCCAAGCTTTTCCGAATATGCTTATGAGCCGCCTGGGTGAAATTGAAAAGAATAGCCAGGGTGAATATCAACCAGTGCCGGTTAAGCTAATTGGAGGACTGGGAACCGGTGCTGCGATTGAAAAGATATACAGTGATTTTACTATGGGTAATATAAGAAAAACTGATAATGCTACTGACCTTGCGTTAAGCAGTAATGGTTATTTTGCTGTGTTAACCCCGCAGGGGGAACGCTATACCCGTAACGGGCAATTTAAAATAAATAGCGAAGGTATTTTAACTACTAACCAGGGTTACCCGGTACTGGATACTGGAAATCAACCCATTACTTTGGAAGAGGAGTTCTTGGTTGACGAAACCGGGAATATTTCAGTAAATGGTGAAAACATAGCCCAGCTCAAAATGGTTAGTTTTGACAATCCCCAGTACCTGCAACGGGAGGGGGATAGTCTTCTCGCCGTCCAAGAAGGAGAAGAGGGGATTAACCTGGAAATCCCGGGAATATTACAAGGATACATAGAAGACTCTAATGTTAATGCGGTAAAAGAAATGGTAGAAATGATTAATGTGGTGAGGGCCTACGAAGCCATGCAAAAAGTTGTGCAAGCCGAGGATGATACTACTAAGGTTGCTATTGACCAGGTAGGCAGCGTATCTTAATAAAGAAACCCCCGCCGCAAGGCGGGATTTTTTTTGTCCGGAAACAACCTGGGGCAGGAATAACGGATTATACGGTGAATTAATAAGAAAATAGGGTGCTGCTAGCAGCGGGTTAGGGTATGGCCCCAAAATAGTGGTAACCAAGCATGGTTAATTTAAGAATTTTGAATTTTGAATTTTGAATTAATGTTGAAATGCTTCGCATTTCTTTTATTTTATTAATTAGGCCAGGAGGATTTTATTTGTTAGATATGTCTAATAGCATTGCCACTGCTAATGTTTTAGGGTGTAAAGTACACTTGGTAAGTATGGCTGAGGCAGTGAAAATAATTGAGCAGTTAGTTGAGGATGGACCCAAGTGTTATCAGGTCGTCACCTTGAATGCGGAAATTATTTACCAGAGCAAAAAAGAAACAGAACTACAAAGAATAATCAATCAGGCCAGCCTGGTTACGGCAGATGGAATAGGGACGGTTTGGGGGGCTCGGATTCTGGGTTATCCCCAGAAACAAAGAGTAAGCGGCATTGACTTACTATATGAGCTTTGTGCCACCGGGGCATCCCGAGGGTGGAA
>CAZUFR010000339.1:0-1551 GCA_964619655.1 uncultured Syntrophomonas sp.
TAGAAACCCAGGCTCGTTCGCCCGTTTCTACCCTGACTTCGCATGGGTATATGCTGCATAAACGTTTACGTACAGCCGGAGTAAAATTCCTGTTTAACAGTCGGGTAACCGAAATAAGGGAGGACAGCTTATTACTCCAGCGCGATCCCGATAAACAACAGGAACTAAAACCGGTACAGCAAGTAATAATTGCTACCGGCAGTACCGGGCGCAATCAACTGGAGGATTTCTTAAAACAGGAAAACATACCTTATTACTTAATCGGCGACGCCCGCAAACCCCGGCGCATAATTGAAGCAGTAGAAGAAGGCGCCCGAGCGGCCTGGCACCTATAACAAAAAATAAGTCCGGGGACTGTCCCCGGACTTATTGGTATCTATTGCACCTGGTATTTTTCTAGTGAGGAGGTAATACTGGTCTCATCGGTAATAAATTCTCGTTTGACCAGTCCCAGTCCTTTTTTATAGTACTCATAAACGGTGGAATTATCTGAAGTAATTTTAATCTTCAGACAGGGCTGAAAAGTTCCTGCCGGGGCATCTACACTGGCATTAACATCAACAATTTCCCGGCTGTGGTCCTTATTATCCCATTTCGTACCTTTACTAATAGGACTCTTCAGAATAATTACGTTCTCATTGGGAGTAAAACCTTCCTCCAACATATTAGGAGGGTTATAGCTTTCTCCTTCAAAATACACCCGCTTCAAGGCACCGGGGGTAGTTTCATAAATCGTGGTGGTAACCGTCCCCCCATTATCTTCGCTAAGCTGGGCTAAATTATCCTTGGTATATAGCACCTTACGGTTAAAAGCGGCATACTCCATTCCTCGTCCCTGGTAATACCAATAGTTGCCCTGGGACAAAGGCAGAAACTGTCCCGGTTCAACCGCTTCCTTTTTCGGGCTGGTAGCCGGCGGCTTATTCGGGGTTGGTTGCGTAGTTGGGGGTTTGCATCCGCCAACTATAGATAGCAAAAAAACTAGTAAACAACTGATGATAATAATGTTGCGTTTCATAGACATGACTCCTTATGTGTTAGTCTTAATCAGGGATGACACAATAATATGTCCGGGGACAGTCCCCGAACTTATTTGTCTTCCTCAGCTTTGCTTCGGAGACGGGAATAAGTCCGAGGGACAGTCCCCAGACATATTCCCGGACATATTGTCCACTTGGCCCCACTTATTGCTCCTTTATGATAGTTTACGCTTAAGGTCAATATATAAAACACTCCACGACCTATTTTTTGTGTTAAAATAGCCTTAATTAAAGGTGCGGAAAAACACAAAAATTAAACACGAGAGGGGAAAAGGCATGAAAAATGTAGTAAAGTTGGTACTATGTGCAATCCTGGTGATGGGATTGTGCATAACTGCAGTTGGTTGCAAAGGTTCGGGCGAATCAGTCGAATCAGGCGAGTTTAAAGTAGGTCTGGAATGTGACTACCCTCCATTTAACTGGACTCAAATTAATGATTCCAATGGTGCTGTTCCCATTTCCGGTACGAAAGAATTTGCCGGAGGCTATGACGTGGAAATTGCCAAACTTT
>CAZUFR010000340.1:0-1548 GCA_964619655.1 uncultured Syntrophomonas sp.
CACCAGTGGCAGGTGGAATAGCCTATACTTAAGAAAATAGGTTTGTCCTCTTGGAGTGCTTTTTGAAATGCTTCATCGCTCCATGAGTACCAGTTAACAGGGTTATGGGCATGCTGGAGTAGGTAGGGGGATTTTTCGTGAATTAGGTGATTACTATAATTATAGTCAGGCATAACATCAACTCCACTCTTATGATGATTATAACTTTAGTTTGTGGAGTTAGAGGAAGATTATTAAGTGATGGGGAAGTCTTCTTTACTGTTAACAATCAATTATGGTAAAATATGAGATGTTAAAAGGGAGTAGCTTATTTTGTTAAAGTCAACAATACGACCTGCGGGCCTGGCTTTATATCCCATAGTATCTAATCAGGGGAGAAGCAAGACTTTTAACATATACCTCTATTTTGCGGGCATATGTTAAAAGTCTTTTATTTTGGACATTATTTATTTTAGATGTGGAGGTAGATCTGGTTATGGAAAAAGGCCGGGAAATTAATTCGGCAGTTTATTTTCATACAATACCAACGGAAAAAGTATTGGAAAGCCTGAATACCAGTAAAGCTGGTTTAACCGACAGAGAAGCAATGGCCAGACTAGAGGCTTATGGAAAGAATGAGTTACAGGAAAACGATCGCAAAACTTTGTTGATGATGTTTTTGCTGCAATTTAAAGATGTGATGATAATCATTTTATTAGTAGCAGCTGCCATTGCCGGATTTTTAGGTGAGCTGGCTGATACTGCCATAATATCTTTTGTCGTATTATTAAATGCCGTTTTAGGGGTTGCACAGGAAAGCAAGGCGGAAAAAGCTCTGGCGGAATTAAAAAAAATGTCCTCACCTTATGCCCGGGTCCAAAGAGATGGACAGGAGCTACGATTAAAGTCAGAAGATATTGTACCTGGTGATATTGTACTGGTGGAAGCAGGGGATTATATTCCAGCTGACCTCAGGCTTATTGAATCGGCCAGTTTAAAGGTTGAAGAAGCTGCTCTTACCGGTGAGTCGGTACCGGTGGAGAAAAGTACCGATATAATCGAGACACCAGATATTGTTATCGGCGACAGAATAAACATGGCCTATCTGGGCACCAGTGTTACTTATGGACGGGCTAGTGGTGTGGTAGTGGCTACCGGAATGAATACCGAGGTGGGTAAGATTGCTGCCCATATCAACACGACTACAGCAGAAGAAACTCCTCTGCAAAAGAAGCTGGCCGAATTAGGTAAATACTTGTCCATAGGCGTGATTATAATTGCAGCCGTTATTTTTATGGCCGGCATCATGCAACAGAGAGATTTCCTGGAGATGTTTATGATTGCTGTCAGTCTTGCAGTTGCTGCTATACCAGAAGGACTTCCTGCCATTGTTACTATAGTTCTGGCCCTGGGCGTACAAAGAATGGCGAAGAGAAATGCTATCATTCGTAAGCTATCAGCAGTTGAGACATTAGGCAGTACAGAAATAATTTGTTCAGATAAAACCGGAACTCTTACCTTAAATAAAATGACGGTGCGGGAGATTTATGTTGGTAACCGCCACTTTAA
>CAZUFR010000341.1:0-1545 GCA_964619655.1 uncultured Syntrophomonas sp.
GAAAGCGAAAGCTAAAGCTTCCGCTACAAATTACGGAACCCATAGGACGAAATAAGCAACTACTCAACTACCGTATTTTGTAGGGGCAGACCCGTGTGTCTGCCCGGCCGACCACTAACCCCAGGTCAACTGCAATCCCACGGGCGGACACATGGGTCCGCCCCTACAGATTGACCGCAGTTAAGGCTATACACCAAAAATATTTTAAAAAAACAGCGTCAATCTGTGCCCGGAGGGTCCGCGTAATCCGCGTCTATTCCCCTCCCAACTCGGCCAGGGCTTTTTCGACTTCGTCGGGTTTGGGGGCTACGCCGTGCCATTCTACCCGGTCCTCCATAAAGGAACAGCCCTTACCCTTTATGGTATGGGCAATTACGGCGGTGGGCTTACCTTTCACCGTGCGGGCAAAATTTAATGCCTTCATGATTTGTTTATGATCATGCCCATCTATCTCCAAAACCTCCCAGCCAAAAGCTCTGAACTTATCGGGGATAGGCAGAGGGGACATAACCTCTTGTACCCGGCCATCAATCTGCAACCCGTTATGGTCAACAAAGGCCATAAGATTGTCCAATTTATAATGCGCCGCAGCCATGGCCGCCTCCCAGACCATACCTTCCTCAATTTCCCCGTCCCCCAGCAAGGTATAAACCCGGTAGGTTTGCTTATCCAATTTCCCAGCCAGGGCCATTCCCACTGCCCAGGATATCCCTTGTCCCAGGGAACCGGTGGAAGCTTCCACCCCCGGAACTTTACGCATATCCGGGTGCCCCTGCAGAGGACTACCCAGCTTTCGCAATTGAGTAAGATTATCGGTTGGGAAAAAACCCTTTTCTGCCAACACCGCATAAAGTACTGGCGCCGCGTGACCTTTACTTAGTACAAAACGGTCCCGCTCCGTCCAATCGGGCTTAGCCGGGTCAATATTCATTTCCCAGAAATACAGGCAAGCTGCTATGTCACTGGCGGAGAGCGACCCACCAGTATGTCCTGAACCTGCCTGCCCCAGCATTTTAATGATGTTACGGCGAATCTGCCGGGCCTTTGCGGTAGTAATTGCTACTGCTTCTTCTGTAATCTCCTTCACCTTCAGCGCTCCTTACAGTTGAATTAAGAATTATTGTTGAAATACTTCGTACGCAGGTGACAGGGGACGGTTCCTGTGTCACCTTAAATTTAAGGTGACACAGGAACCGTCCCCTGTCACCCCCTGTCACCTAATTCTTAATTACTTTTGATGTAGCCGGGCGTAAATGAATTCGTCCAGGTCGCCGTCCAGTACCGCCTGGATATTTCCTTCCTCCAGGTTAGTGCGGTGGTCTTTGATAAGGTTAAACGGATTTAAAGTATAGGTTCTAATCTGGCTACCCCAGGCTATCTCTTTATATTCTCCCTTGAGATGCTGTAAATTATTTTCTACTTCTTTTTGTTTCAGGTCATATAATTTAGCCGTCAATATCTTCATAGCCGACAAGCGGTTGGCATGTTGCGACCGCTCATTCTGACATTGCACCACTATACCAGTGGGCAGGTGAGTAATGCGGA
>CAZUFR010000342.1:0-1540 GCA_964619655.1 uncultured Syntrophomonas sp.
AGACCGTCAGCATCCTTAAAAACCAGATATAGCTTAAATAGGTACTCAGGATCAGTAACTTTGTAGTCTTTTACCAGACGTTCTGCTTTATAATCGCTGATACAATGATTTTCGATAATAAAACGTACAATTTCCGGCTGCTCTGTTTCCCCATTAAACAAATCATACTGGAGGACCCTCTGATAACTCTCGCGTCCATGCCGGGGATCGAAGTTATCGTTACTGCGGCCGATATCATGATATATGGCTGCCTGGCATAACAGATCCCGGTCAGTCTCACTGAGTCCTTCCATCCAGGATAGTATCAGGCTTAAAAGCAAAACCCTGCGGGTGTGAGAAATTCCATGGATACCTTCTGGTTTATGGAAATACTTATCCTTAATCATTGGGCAATATTTCCGATAAAGTTTTATTATACCCTGGTGTTCTAACTCTGGCATTAAATCGGCCAGACTCAGAAATTTCATTTCTTCAACCTCCTCTACGTCCCCGGGAAAACATATAATCTCCTTATAATTACGGTACTTGACATTAGCCACTACCCGGTTTTTATGGATTTTTCCGCGATAGAGGTGGCCCTTAACATAGTGCCGGCGAGAAAAATAGATAGCAGTATTGATATCCAGAGTCCAGGAGGAAGACTGGGACGCCGGATTGTCTAAAATATGGCCCCGGTATATTTCTACATAGTTTTGTTGGTCATGGGGTAGTTTTAGTTTGCTATGACGGTAGTTTTGAAGATTATGGATAAATTCGGGTTGGAAGTCCTCCAGTTTAAGGTTACAACGGGAAAAGGTATACCAGAACAAACGGTATTTATCTTGATCAGGAATGCGGGGAAAAAGCTTTAGGTAAGCTTCCAGGGCTATTCTACTATCAATTAGGTAAAAAAAAGAAGTGTAATCCCCTTTCTGCAAACAAGCCTGTAAACGGGTAGTTTCCAAGTCAATAACCTGGTCTATCACCATGGCTTCCAGGGTATGGGGGTTAAATGACGGAATATCAATAAGTACATATTCTCGCCAATAAGCAAACCAGGAAAAAGGAGTAAACTTATTAAAATAGAAATCTCCTATATCTTTACCTATCCCCTCCAAATACGATTTGCATTCCTCATAGCGAAATCTTTTAGGGCGAAAAGGCATCCCGGCTATTTCATTAACTGGTACCAGCGCATTCGAAAATATTAACATCTGGTTACTAATCTGGTTTTTTATATTCAAAAAAAGCGCTCCTAAGATATTGTAACAGGGAAGGATATCTAAACTATATTATACAATGTCTGTAAATATTGTGAAGAACCATGATAATTACAAAAATAGCCGGGTAATTTAACTACCCGGCTATTTTACATCTATTTAAGCAGTGTTGATACTCTTAACTGTGAGGACTTTCCCATTTACTTACTGAGCTCTGGCTTAAGCGGTCAATTATTATAGCCAGTACTACTATCGCCCAGCCCGCTTCAAAACCACGACCCACATCAATACGGTTGACTGCTAACAGCACTTCTTCACCTAATCCTCCCGCCCCTACCATG
>CAZUFR010000343.1:0-1535 GCA_964619655.1 uncultured Syntrophomonas sp.
CGGTGTTCTTCCCGCCAAAAGTTCTCCAGTTCGTTACGCAAAATCATACCTTTAGGCATAAAGAAGGGAAAACCGGGCCCTTCATCAACAATAGTGAATAACCCAAGTTCCCGGCCCAACTTGCGGTGGTCACGCTTTTTCGCCTCTTCCAATTTATGCAGATAATCATCCAGCATAGATTTTTTAGGAAAAGAGGTAGCATAGACCCGCTGCAGCATAGGATTATCTTCCCGTCCCCGCCAATAGGCCCCAGCCAGGCTCATCAATTTGAGAGCCTTTAGTTTACCGGTAGAAGGAACGTGAGGCCCGGCACAGAGGTCGGTAAACTCTCCCTGCTGGTATAAGCTGATAGTTGCATCCTCGGGTAGGTCCTGGATGAGCTCTACTTTATAGTCCTCATCACGCTCACTAAAAAAGTCCAGCGCTTCTTCCCGGCTCAACTGTTTTCTGATAAAAGGATAATCAGCCTTAATAATGGCATCCATTTCTTTTTCAATTAGAGCAAAATCATCCGGGGTAAAAGTATGGGGACTATCAAAATCATAGTAAAAACCCCGGTCAATGGCCGGGCCTATAGCCAGTTTAGTTTCCGGCCACAGTCTTTTTACCGCCTGGGCCATAACATGAGCACAAGAGTGGCGGTAAACATTAGCACCCTCCTGGTCATCAAACATAAGTAAATCTAACTCACCATCGTCATAAATCATGGTATTAAGGTCGGTTAGGTTACCGTTAAATACTCCGATAACCGCGTTTTTAGCCAGCCGGGGACTAATATCTTCAGCTACCTGGAGCAGGGTAATCCCTTCCGGATATTCACGCTGGCTGCCATCTTTTAAACTAACTAAAACCATCTTAAAAACCTCCTGCTATAGAAACCCTTTAACCTAAGAGCAATAAAATCCCATCCTGTACAATACCTATAATAAGGCCTAATACCCCACCTAATATTTCAATAGCCCGTATTTCCGGAGAGGAAACCCCCCGAATCATCTCTTCTAACTGATCCAGATCAAAGTCGTTCACTTTATCCTCAACAATTTTACTTACCTTTATCTCCTCATTCAGGTACTCCTGTCCCGATTGGAAGGTCTTTCTGATCATGTTTTCCGCTTCCTGGCGAATTATTTTTTCCAGTCCGTCCGCTATTACCTGAGTTACCTTAGCTGGTACAATACGGGGCATTATTTCACCCAGCCTGTCCCTTACTACTATAATAATCTGCCTGCTTATTGTTTCCCGTACCTCGGGGGTATTGATTTTTTCAAACAGGTCGTCCAGAGATAACAACTGCTCCTCTACCAGTTTACCCAGGCTGCTAGCGAATTCTGCCCTTCGCTTGGGAAGTAAGCCGTGTAATTGAAAAAAGAGCAAATTAACCGGTTGCCGCGGCCAGAACAGCATTTTTATGGCAACCACATTGGTAAGATAACCAATCAAGGCACTGACCAGAGGAATGAGAATAAACTTGTACATTACTATTTCACCCTAAATCAAAGGCATAATACATTACCTAAAGAATATATCAAATTTTA
>CAZUFR010000344.1:0-1527 GCA_964619655.1 uncultured Syntrophomonas sp.
CCTGTCACCCTCATTAATCACTTCTACATGTAATTAAACTTGAACGGCATTTCCTTTTTAATGTCCTGCTTAAGTTCATCTATCATTTTCTCAGGAACGTGATTTTTACTTTTCCCCAAAACCATGCTAAAAGCCCAGCACAGGCCCAGGTAGGGCATGATTTTCACCATATAAGGCTCTCCCGCCGGATAGCGCAGGTGTACCAGGGGCGACAGGCCAATATCCCTGACTTCCCGGGCTAATTCCCGGTCATTTATACCGGTGTAAGTCTGGTATTCGGCCATATCAAAATCAGAGTTGCTATCTTTATTGCTGCCGAAAAACATCTGCCTGATTATTTCTTTCTTATGCTGGCTATTTGCTGCTAAGAACCGGAAAAATTGATAGCGCCTGCTTTTAGTGATGGTTGTAGGATCGGCAATAGTAATAATTACTCCGTTTTTAGATAAGCGGGCAGCAGCACTTTGCAAGAGATTAAGTGGTTCTTTGAAATGATGTACGGCCGAAGAGAAAACAATTAAGTCATACTCCCCCTCTGATTCCAGGAAAGAAAAAGCATCCGCTAAAACCACATCTATCCCTTCTATCTTATTCCTATCTATCCTTTCCTGAGCAATCTCCAGCATTTTTTCCGACAGGTCCACCAATGTAACCCGGCAATCCGGAGAACAGGATTTCAGTACAAAGGCAGCTTTACCCGCCCCACCACAAAGGTCAACTGCCTGCAAACTGCGGTCAATCCTCTTTTCCAGCATATTAGTAACCGCTTTAAAGATTACATTATACTCAATATAGGCATAGCGGGGTTCTTCAAAATCTTTATAAAAATTAACAATATGTTCGCTATCATACTTTTCTATATTTGCCTGTAGTATATCTTCCTCCGTACATTCTTCCCATCTCTTAACTACTGCCATGTTTAACCCCCACCCTTATCTATCTTAATATTTCTATTTCTCCAAATTATTGCATTTTCCTTTATTAATTAGAAAATAGTGGGGATTAGGGTCATACTTAAGCATGACAAAAACTCATCCTGTTAGTAATAATCATTATCTGCGTATATCTGGTATAGCTTTTTTATTGTAAGCTTTAGTTATACGGATTTAGTCTCCGAAGCTATAATTTAGGATGGGAGTTGGTTAGTCATATGCAAAAACCTGCTACTGTGAATAATCGCCAAACAGGCACAGATCTAAAAACACTATTATTAGTACTCATGCTTTTTTCAATGCTTTTGTTTATTGGCTGTGGAGCAAATACTAAAAATGCCGATATTGAAGAAATCGGCAATCACGGGGAAACCACCCAGACATCGGAGCAAAGTACATCCCCGGCAGACCATTTGACCACCGCCTCTGTAAACATAGAACGAAAGATTATCCAAAATGCTGATCTCACCTTACAGGTAAAAGATGTTCCTGCCACGGTTGACCAAATTTCGCTTCTTTCTACCCAGTTGGGGGGGTACCTGGTAAATAGCCGGCAACACCGCTATGAAGATAAGATATCCGCCAGTATATCTGT
>CAZUFR010000345.1:0-1521 GCA_964619655.1 uncultured Syntrophomonas sp.
ACCGGGCTTCCCGGATTTGAGCTGGTCGGCCTTGCCTCACAGGCCACGAGGGAAGCACGGGAGCGAGTACGATCCGCTTTAAGGAACTCGGGGTTCGAGTTTCCTAACCGCAAGATTATCATAAACCTGGCTCCAGCGGATATTAAAAAGGAAGGCAGCCATTTCGACCTGCCCATAGCTCTGGGTATTCTAATTGCTTCCGAACAAATAGATTGCTTTCCCCTGGATAAATGTTATTTTTGTGGAGAACTATCACTTAACGGTGACCTGCGTATGGTTCCGGGAGTTTTACCCATGGTTCTGGAACTGGCCCAATTAGAAGATGATGTTGCCTTTATCATTCCTGTGGGTAATAGCCATGAAGCCGGGCTGGTAAGTGAAGTTAAATCATTAGTAATAAATAATTTGAAGGAACTTTGTGATTTTATCCAGGATAAAACCACTTTGACCCCGGTACCAGCCTATTCTTCCCAGGAGTCTTTCTTGGATAGCATTCCTGACTTTGCCGATGTTAAAGGACAGGAATCAGCCAAACGAGCGCTCTTAATTGCTGCAGCAGGTATGCATAATATTCTTTTAATTGGTCCTCCCGGTGGGGGTAAAACCATGTTGGCGCGTCGATTACCCGGAATTTTGCCAGAAATGCAGCGAGATGAAATATTGGAAACTACGCGCATTTATTCAGTAGCCGGTTTACTTGACAGCAGCAACCCTTTAGTAAACCAAAGACCTTTTCGGGCACCTCATAAAAATGCTTCCAGTGCCAGTATTATAGGAGGGGGAAGAATTCCTCGTCCTGGCGAGATTAGCCTGGCCCAGCATGGGGTTTTGTTCCTGGATGAGTTCCCCGAATTTAGCCGCGATGTACTGGAAGCACTACGACAACCCCTGGAAGACCGGGTGGTAACAGTAGCCCGAGCTCAGGCCACCTGCACCTATCCAGCCAACTTCACCCTTATCGCCTCAATGAACCCATGTCCATGTGGTCATTTCGGTTCCGATTTGGAATGCAATTGTACTCCGCCCCAGATACAGCGGTACCTGGGTAGAATTTCCGGACCTCTGCTAGATCGGATGGATTTGCATGTGGAGGTACCCCGGGTAAAACTTGACCAGCTACGGGAACATGGTGGAGGAGAAAATTCTGCATCGTTAAGGGAAAAGGTGATAAAGGCTCGGAATATCCAGCAAAGGCGCTTTTCTCGAAATAAACTAAAGCTCAACTCGCAGATGAGACCAGCAGATGTACGCAAGTTTTGTAGCCTGGACGAGGCTTCCCAGGACTTACTGAAAAGTGTTTTTGACCGTTTGCATTTAAGTGCCCGGGCTTATGATCGGGTATTAAAGATTGCCCGCACTATTGCCGACCTGGAGGGAGTAGAACACATAAAAACAGTACACCTGGCCGAAGCCTTACAATACCGCAGCCTGGATCGGAAGTATTGGAATAACTAGGGTGGAGCTAACCAAACATCCCCTGCATGGCCAAAGTTGTCAATAACCCCGTCCCCTTGACATCCC
>CAZUFR010000346.1:0-1514 GCA_964619655.1 uncultured Syntrophomonas sp.
CTGTCTGCCAGGTACCCCTGCAAATAAGTTCAGAGGATCATAACGATAATGATATACCTGATGCCCTGGATCTGGTCCAAGGTGCTCGCCAGGAGGTGGAGCAGGGAACCATTTATGATGCATCATATTATTCCGGTGGCTATCCACCCGAGGGTAAGGGTTGTTGTACCGATGTAATTTGGCGAGCCCTTGAGGCTACTGGGCATGATTTCAAGACCATGCTGGATGAAGATATAAAGAATTATCCGGAAGCCTATGGTATTACCGGCACCCATCCTGACCCAGATATTGATTTTCGCCGGGTTAAAAATTTACAGATATTTTTTAAGCGTTACGGCCAGGAGCTTACTACCGAAGTAAAACCAGGAGAGGTAGAAAACCTCAAACAATGGCAGCCAGGTGACATCGTGGTTTTTGGTGATCCCCTGGAGCATATAGGTATCATTTCCGACCAGCGTCTTAAGAGCGGAGTACCACTGGTAATACATAATGGAGGCCCCCGGGCCAGTGAGGCTAATGCCCTGCAGCTTTGGCCCAGTAAAATCATCTATCACTTTCGCTTTTTTACTTAAAAAGCCTGCTGTATAACCCTTATATTGGGAAGGAGCAGGGATAAAAGGCGAGGGGAAACCGAAACCCCGACATGAATTTTCTTGTGTTTTAAGAGCTTTATTGATATAATTTTCTTTGCAGTTTTGATTCCACTGCAAAAAGTAATAAATATGCATCAACCTGAATAAATAGACGCGGAACCCGCGGAAATTCAAGGGAACTACGCGGACTTATTTAGGGTTAAAATAAAGAGAAATACGGAGTATTTCAACGATAATTCTTAATTTTTAATTCTTAATTATTAATTCAAAAACACTACATTTTGACCATGTATTCACTAATATGCAATCAAATTAGGGTTTTTGCAGTAGAATCAGTTTTTAATAGAGTTCCATATATCCATATAGAATAAGCATTTAACCTTTGAAGTGAGGTGAAAACAAAACAATGAAGGAAAAAATACATCCCCAGTATCGTATGACCACAGCCAGATGTGCCTGTGGTAACGAGATTGAAGTTGGGTCTACCAAGGAGAATATAAAAGTAGAAATCTGCTCCAAGTGTCACCCCTTCTACACCGGTAATAAAGGCAGAGTAGTTGATACCACCGGGAGAGTTGACCGGTTTAAGAAAAAATATGGTTTACAGTAAAGTGATAGCAGGGCGTAGACTCTGCTATTTTTTTTAACTAGACGGGGGAGTGGGCGCCGGAGGACGTACCCTAAAGAGCACACGGCAACCACGAATGAAAATGTCTTGACATGCTCTTCCTGTACAGGAGCACGTAATCTGTAGGGGCGAACCCATGTGTTCGCCCGGAATAGGCAGTTTTATATGCAACGGGATTCACCCTCCGGGGGTCAGCGGTTGGCCGGGCAGACACACGGGTCTGCCCCTACAAACACATTTAAGGTGGTATTTAATGAATAAGAAGGTTCAATACGGCGGTATGGCTGTTATAG
>CAZUFR010000347.1:0-1511 GCA_964619655.1 uncultured Syntrophomonas sp.
TGCAGAATTCTGTGGAAGAGTAGGACGTTGCCAGGAATTTATTATTTTCTGCCTACATAGTGACAAGGGTAGTGACAGGGGGACGGGGTTGTTGACAACATTGAAAATGTTGTCAACAACCCCGTCCCCTTGTCACTCAAGCATATTTGTCCGTTTAAATTAGCGGGCATAGAAGAAATGAATAAGTTATCGACTATCGGTAAACAAGTGCCCTGAGGAACCATTCTTAATATAAACTTATCCCAGGGAGTCAATGAACTGGCGGGCAGTCCGGCCGGAGGGCCCGTGGTGGGAACGCTCCCATTCCAGCGCCTGGCGCTGCAGCTGGTCTGAATCTAATTGCAAACCACGCTGTACGGCCAGGTTCTCCACAATATTCAGGTAAACTGTCTGGGTTGGAGGGGGGAAATTTATCCTGAGGCCAAAGCGGTCTGCCAGCGACAATTTCTCTTCCATGGTATCGCGGGCATGAATTTCCTCGTCCTGATGGGAACGGTCGGAGAAATACTCCCGAACCAGGTGACGGCGATTGGAGGTAGCATAGAGCAAAACATTGGGTGCCCGTCCCTCCAGGCTACCCTCCATCACGGCCTTAAGCCCCTTATATTCAGTTTCATAATCTTCGAAAGATAGGTCATCTATAAAGACTATAAATTTCCTGGCCGGATAATCCTGTAAATAGCTTACCAGCCGGGGCAGGTCTTTTAATTGCTCCCGAGTTATTTCCACCAGGCTAAGATTACGTTTATCATAGTAGTTTAACAAGGCCTTGATCATACTTGATTTACCCGTACCCCGGCTGCCATAGAGCAGTACGTTGTTGGCAATACCGGTAGTAAGAAAGTTCTCGGTATTAAGGCACAGCTGCTCTTTTTGCAAATCACAACCAATCAAATCCTCCAGCTGCACTGGGTCCGGGTACTCAACCCCGGATAACCCCTTTTCACTATCCCATTTTAAAGCCCGGTAAGAAGAAACAATTCCACGGGAATTACTGGCATAATAGCTCGCCAGTTCTTCTATTGATTCCGGCCAGCAGTATTCGTTACTTTCAGATGATACATTGCCAGGCTCATTTTTTCTCCATACAGGTTCCAACCCTAATTCTATTGCTAGGACACTCATATCAAGATTTTTTATGGCCCCAAGTATTTGTAAATCTCTAACTGCAGCCTGAATTAACCGGGGATCTATTTTATTAAAGGCCATAATTTCTGCAGCCCGGTTAAATGGGTTATCATCATGTAACACCAGGTTTACTAAATGAACGGGGAAATCCTGGGCAGTTGAAAAATAGGTAAAGATAAGCCTATGAAAGCTGTCTATTATCTCCAGTTCATCATATCCTCCGCCCCCAGTAGTAAGGCAATCGCGAAGAGCACTGACCAGGGGATCATGCAAAATATTGCGGTAGACAGATAAACTTGCCAGTGAACGGCTTAATTCTTTTAGCATGGTATCATCCTTTACATTATCCGGTTGTAGTAATAGTAGAATATTACATATAAAAG
>CAZUFR010000348.1:0-1470 GCA_964619655.1 uncultured Syntrophomonas sp.
TTTCTACCGGCTGGATGATGCTGGTGGGATTGTTACCATAAGGGGCGGAGGTGAACAGCTTGTCAATACTATATTTGGCTAGAAATAGGAAACGAATACAAAAGACATTGGGGATAGTATTTGCCATATCTATTATGTTTATGATGCTGATAGCCCCCTGGGGACCAGGCACTGCTCTGGCAGGAAGTGTCGGGGATGTAGTCACCCAGGTATCCAATGCCAATACTGGCTCACCGGAATTTAAGTTTGGGCAGGAATCAGCTACCGGCTATGGCTTTGCCATTCATGCCGGCATGGGTGACTATGGTGACGGCGGGTGTATGCTCAGTGTGCTAGGGCCGGCACAGCCGGATGAAATAAAAATCATGATCGATTATGTTGACGGGATATCGCAGGTTACTTATATCCGAACCACTCAGATGAAAGGCTGCGAAGTAAGAGAATATAACACGGATGACGGGGTAGGCATCGGGGTGGTCCTACCGGATTATTTCATTACTGTGGAAATGCTGGATACCGGCCTGAACCAGGATGCTAATATGGCAGCCGCCAAAAGCATTGCCCAGCAGACTCTGGATGGGCTGGAACAAGCCGGGCTGTTAAGTCAGGCGGCTCCGGACATAGAATCAGGTAAAACCGATAAAAAACAACCTGCTAAAAGTAAACCGGCAACTCCGGCGGTTGTAACCGGCAACCCGCTGGATGAGCCGGTTAAGGTATCAGATACTATGAATATTGCCGTAGTCCAAAATGGACCAACTGTGCCGACTACATTTAGTATCAACGGCCCTCATCTGGTAACCTACATATTGAACTATCACTGGAATAGCGCACAGGGGGCAACTCCCGGCACTATTGCCCTGCAGGACAGCAACGGCAAAACATACGGACCCTGGCAAGCTACGGGAACTCCTGGTCAGGGTGGTGTACCCAACGCCAATTGGGAGGTATCTCCTAATATTGTTATTCCAGCCGGTACCTATACAGTAGTTGACTCTGACCCGGCTACCTGGTCAACCAATGCTGATTCAGGAGGCAAAGGAATGGGAGAAGTAAAGGTTACTCCCCATTTTGAAGTTACCAGTGGTTCGGTTGATGACTTAAATAAAGGTACTCCCGGAAGTTCGCCTGGAGGAAGTGGTTGGGCAGAAAGCCCGGCTGGAGTAGGTTCGGTAGGAAATATCCCTGGTCCGTCCAATACTACTGAGGCAGTAATTGGTGTGGCAGTTCCTGGATTAATTGCTACCGGGCTAGGAGCTCTTGCGGGATTTGGTGGTGGCGGAGGACCTGTTTCTCCGGGAGGAACCCCGTTATATCCAACTGGTGGAGGACCATCGCCGGTTACAGGTGGATCTTATCCTGGAACCGGAAATGCCCGCCCTGGTGCAGTCCAGGAAGTCAGCCAATTAGGTGGTAGACGGCGTGGTGAGGAAATCTATGTCGATACGGGTGCCATAGGGCAAAAAGCAA
>CAZUFR010000349.1:0-1439 GCA_964619655.1 uncultured Syntrophomonas sp.
TCTGTTAAAACCCAAAGCGTCCTAATAAGGCCCAGCCAAAAAGCAGAATAGCACCACAGAGCGTGGCCAGGGCAATACTAAAGGCAATACGATCACCTGACATCTGCCGTACCGTAAATAACGTAGGCCGAAGCGCCCATAAAACACCGGTCACCCCAAAAGCTACCGCCGTTTTCCATCCAAATGCCAGGGAGAAAATAACCCCCAGTAAGGCATAAACCAGAGTGGCCGAATAACCCAGGGCAAATGCGGAAATAGCCCAATCAATAGTATAGGCTCGCTCTGAACCCTGCGCTAAGGCCCAGGCCATAGCTGCAATCAGAGCAATTCCCACCGTACCATAAACCAGACCCAGCATAGTAATAAGGACTACAGTAGCAGTACTAATTTGACCGGAACGCAGCATATCCAGACCGGTTTGTAGAAAAAATAACGTAAATGATAAACCGGATACTAACAGCGAAAACGGCCAGGGTACTTGTGACATCTGGTTTTTGACCACTTCACCTGGATTAATCATCATACTTAGTGCAACTTTCCATCTTGGCTGTACAGCCGGTGCAGTAGCATTCATTAACATCATCACTCCTTAAAGTCTCTAACGGCCACCGTAACTGCCGCCACCGGAACCACCGCCGCCTCCGCCGGAGAAGCCTCCCCCACCGCCAGAGCCCGAGGATGATTTGCTTTCGGCTGCCCTTACAGTTTTCTCTGCTACCTGTATTGAATGCTGAATACTTTCGGAAATTTTATCAAAATTGTCACTCAAACCTGCCATAGCAAAACCGCTTTGACTATACCACCAGTACTGGCCAAACCGGTAATCGTCCTCCTGCAAATTAGGAAAGACTATTTCCAGTTGCTTCATTACCTCTTTGGCTACCCCCAGAGTAACAGCGTAAACCAGATAATGTTCCCAGATAACTAAGCTGGGAATTTCGTGTCTTTCCATATTAGAAAAATGCAGTAAGAAACGTTTAAAAGCTTCCCATTTGCGCAAATCCTCATGGGCCGGCTGAGAGCGCCGTTTAAATCTAGTCGGTACGATAGCAATGAAGAAACTGCAAAGAAATATACTAACTCCCGGTAGGACGACTTCAGCTCTGATTAATATTAGACCAGTTAAAAAGAATACCAGCGCTACTCCAGCAGCAATCCAGCGAGTGCGGCTGGGAGTTCCTAGAAACCACTCGTTGGTTTCTCCAATTGCCGCCAAATCATTTTTCCACCCTAACCAGAAATTATAGAAGCCCCGACTATTTTCTTTGGAGTACTCCTCAATGTCATATAGATACAAATAAGGTTTACCTTTGCTAATTTTAGAGAAGATCAAATTAATTAAGTCAATTTCATGGGGGCGTAAATTTTCGCGCTCGGCATTGTATTTTTCTTTTTGTAGGCTGATAAAATAGGTGGTAACTTCTTTGCTTCCCAATAGG
>CAZUFR010000350.1:0-1413 GCA_964619655.1 uncultured Syntrophomonas sp.
TTCAGTATTTTTCCTGCAAGTGAGTCAAATATTTACATAAATTTAGTAAGGGACATTGATTACAGCGTGGTCTGCTCTTCTTACAGTAATTGGCACCAAGTCCCACCAGCAGTGCGTGATATTCATTATAAATATAAAGATCAGGGGGCATATGGTGCTGTAAATATTCTTGCATTTCCTGGTAAGAAATTTTTTCATCCACCATTCCTAGACGGTAAAAAATTCTTTTGGTATAAGTGTCAACTACAAAAATCGTTTTATCACCAGCATAGAGCAAAATGGAATCAGCCGTTTCCGGCCCAATTCCCCATACCGCCAGGAGCTTCTTCCGTAATACGGGTAGAGACTCGGTAAACATTAAATCCAGGTCACTATTATATTCTGTTGCTATAAAATTCATAAGCGCTTTGAGTTTCCTGGCCTTCTGCCGGTGGTAAAGGGCGGACTTAATATGTTGGGCCAAATCCTCTTCATTAATGTTTAAGATGGCAGTTATATCTATAAGCTGGGCCGATTTCAGATTGTCGATAGCCCGGGTAACATTTTTCCAGGCTACGGCCTGGGTGAGAACTGCTCCGATTATAACCTCCAGACGAGAATCTGCTGGCCACCACCCTCGGGGTCCAAAGTGTTCCAACAGGGTATGGTATATTTGCATAAGCGATTGCTGAGTTGGTTGCATATACTACTTTCCCCCTTACCCCTTACTCTTGAGCCAACAGGTCGTTAATAACTACTGAGGCCAGAAGTAAGCCGGCAGTAGCTGGAACCATAACTATACTTCCCAGTTCAGCGGTATCTCTATCTGGTTTAAGCGGCGGCTCCAGGGAAAATACCACCTTAAATCCCGAATATATGTTTTCCTTATGCAATTCTCTTCTTAAACGACGTGCCATAGGACAAACCTTACTGTCCTTAATATCTGCCACCTTTAACATGCTGGGGTCAAGTCTACGTGCCGCCCCCATGGAACTTATTATGGGAATGTCTTTTTGCAGGCAGGATTTAATGAGATGAACCTTATCAGGCAGGGAATCAATAGCATCTATAACATAATCGAGTTTTTCTCTTAGAATCTGATTACTGGTCTGATGGTTATATCTGCAGGTATATTTATAAATTTTTAGTAGCGGATTTATATCCTGCATACGGGTAGCTACTACATCCGTTTTATACTTACCCAGGGTAGAATGCAAGGCCGGGAGTTGGCGATTAATATTACTGGTTTCAATGCGGTCAGCATCAACTATTATTATCGTACCAACGCCACTACGAACTATAGCCTCCACTGCATAAGAACCTACTCCACCCAGGCCTATAATAGCCACTGAGCTTTGCTGTAACTTTTTAAGTCCTTCATTACCTAGTAATGCTGCAGTCCTGCAAAACATTTCCTGCATGAACATACCACCA
>CAZUFR010000351.1:0-1410 GCA_964619655.1 uncultured Syntrophomonas sp.
ACACACCACCAATTTTTTCCTTCACCTTCTCCCAGTACTACCCTTACTGCTTCATAGCGGCCCTGGGGAAAAACCAGATTACCGTAACTTTTGGTGGGGAAATCAAACTCCCCTACATAAACTTCTACCGGATAATCACATCCGTTAGAAGTTACCATCGTTTCAGCTACTTCTTTAATTTCCGCCTTTTTGCTTATAGCAATACGGCGCGCTTCCTGGGCTGAATCTACATCTTTAAACTCCTCACCCATCTGGGTAACAATACGATCCTTAATCTCTAGTTTTAAGGCCTGATCAGCAGGTGAATCGCTATTAGCCACCACGTGCAGCCTTAATACACTCCGGTTTAAGGGCTGATTATATTCTATATAAGCATAAGAACCCAATAAGGTTGTGAATAATACCAGTATGATAGTAGTCAATTTTTTCATCATCAAATTTTTCCCCCTCTCTGTACTAAAAATTATTTCCTAAAACCTATGATTTAAACCAAGATAATAAATTTAACAATTGCTAACAAAGTTTCTGGTATATAAAGCCTAAATTAGTGACTTGAATTGTTGTTTAGAGTAAGGGGTTAGGGGTGAGGATTTTGTTCGAATTCCGCTATTTTAATAGTAAAGCGATATATCGATGGGCCCTGTAGGTACGTGATCCGCTTTTATTTTTAAATGAGCAAAATATTGAGTTTGCCGTGCTTTTTCGAGTATTTGTTCTAATTTGGCTAGAATTTTAGCGTATATTGTCGTTGAAAAGGGTCCGGCTTACCTATAAACTAAAGCTGAGGGGGTAATGAATTCTGGGAGGTGATAGTCGTGCAGTACAGTATACAGGTTTTATTTGACATGGAGACAACGGCTTCTCACCCATCTATACCTAAAAGTATTATTTCCTATATGAATCGCAGTATGGTGCCACAATGTTATAAGAAGCCAGAATTGCTTCCTGTGGAGATTAGCCGTGTACTCAATAATAGAAATAGCCGATATCATATCATGGATTCAGTTCCCCGAGAACTGGAAGACAGGCAGCTTTTTGTTGATTTAGAGATGGAAAAAAGCGATGGGCTAGGAGTAACTTACCTGCATGGCAGATTTAAGGTGTTTGTTAGTAGAATGGAAAACCCAATAATAGAAGATGTTTTCCACGTTATCCTTAACCAGGGCTCAAGGGTGGAGGCCCTGAACCGACGGGTATATTTAAACGGGGAGTCGGTAGACTATAAAGTTTATCCCCGCAGTAACAAGCAGATGATTACACCTGCTCACGAAAATATTCCCAGATTAGCCTAAGGTTGACGAGGGGACGGGGTTGCTGGCAACATTTTCAATGTTGTCAGCAACCCCGTCCCCTCGTCAACCTTTAGAACACGATTTCGCCTTTTATGAAGGAACGGGTTCGTTTATCCTG
>CAZUFR010000352.1:0-1407 GCA_964619655.1 uncultured Syntrophomonas sp.
GTGAGGAAATCTATGTCGATACGGGTGCCATAGGGCAAAAAGCAATTGATATAAGGGAAGTTGAACAACCTGCAGATCACGGTATGATAATCGATACTGCAGATATGTTTGAAACTCCTATAGCTGTACAGCCCAAGTCAGAGATCATAATTGATACAGCCGCCGAAGGTCTGGATGTAATTGTTAAGCCTGAATCCGGGATAATAATTGACACGGATGCAATAGGGACAGACGTAATAGGACCGGAATCAGGTATGATAATCGATACTGCAGATGAAGCAGCTATATTTGTGCAGCCTGAACCGGAAATTCATATCGACACGGTTGATATGCATGAACAAGCTATCGATATCAGGGAACCGGGGGGAGAAACGGGTATCCACATTGATACCACGGATATGTTCGAAGAAAGTCCTGTACTGGGAGCATCCGATGAAAAGGGAATTTTCATTGAGATGGAGGATGAGGCAGCCCTGTTTGTAAAATCTGGATCGGATCTGGAGGTTGAAGCAGAGCAAATGAAGCCTCAGGCGTTCAGTGCCAGAGAAGGGGAAGCAGGAGGAGCACATTTTGCCACGGCGGAAAACAGCGAAGGGGCTCCAGCTGCAGCACAATCTGAACATCTGTATACAGATGCCGGAGATTCAGAAGTTCCCCTTAACACTAGTTCGCTGGAAGACAGTGCGGGGGCAGAAACGGTTCCCGGATCCGAAGAAGCAGCTACGGCCGGGGAAGCAGAAGGACAAAGTGCAGAACAGACCACTGCCGCCGATGCTGACAGTACCTATGACCAGAATGGCTTTGATCCGGAAGGCTACAATCGAGAAGGTTTCGATAAAGAAGGATTCGATCAGGCAGGCTTTGATAAAGACGGATTCGATAAAGCTGGTTTTAATGCTGAAGGGTATAACAAGGACGGCTTCAACCCGGAAGGCTTAAACAAAGAGGGTTTCGACCGGCAAGGCTTCGATAAGGAAGGTTTTGACCGGGAAGGGTTCGATAAGGCCGGATTCGATAAAGATGGCTTTAACCAGGAAGGGTATAATTCAGAAGGCTATGATAAAGCTGGTTACGACCGTGAAGGTTATGATCGGGAAGGTATGAACCAGGCGGATTTTGATAGAGATGGCTATAACTCACAGGGATTTGACAAGGATGGTTTTAACCGGGAGGGCTTTGATAAAGAAGGTTTCAATAAGGCTGGATTCGATAAAGAGGGATTCAACCGTGAAGGCTTTGACAAATCAGGTTTTGATCGAGAAGGATTCGATAAAGCCGGATTCAACGCTGAAGGCTTTGACAAAGAAGGCTTCAATAAGGCCGGATTTGACAAAGAAGGCTTCAATAAGGCTGGATTTGACCAAGATGGATTCAACCGTGAAGGCTTTGACAAATCGGGTTTTGACC
>CAZUFR010000353.1:0-1399 GCA_964619655.1 uncultured Syntrophomonas sp.
GGCTATGGATACTGTGAAGAATACCCGGTAGCCCAGATTGCCCGTGATGTAAAAATCTACTCCATCTGGGAAGGAACCAACTTCATCCAGTCCCTGGACCTGATTGGACGTAAATGGCTGTTGAAGAAGGGTGCAACTTTTGGTGGATTTGTTCAGGAAATGAGAGACTTCTTTGAAGCTAACAAGGGTGCGGAAGGCTTCGAAAAAGAATTTGAAAACCTGGGCCGGGCATTAGATGCTTATACCCAGATCCAAATGGCAATTGGCGGCTATTTCGGCAATAAACAATATGGCATGATGCCGCTATATTCCCGTCGTATTCTGACTGCTACCTCACAGCTTTACTGTGGTCGTCTAATACTTGACCAGGCATTGCTGGCAGCCAAGAAGGCTAAAGAAGTTGGTCCCGACCACTTCGATTATGAATTCTATACCGGCAAGGTACTTGCTGCCCGCTACTACCTGAGAAACGTAGTTCCCAATGTATGGGCAGTAGCTGAAATCGTTAAAGACGGAGACTCCTCTGTTCTCGATGTTCCCATTGGAGCATTCGAATACTAAAAACCTGTTACCAGGCCCCCGCTTAAAGCGGGGGCTTTTTTTATGGGCAAAAAAAACCGTCCTAATAAGGACGGTTATGCTCATATATATTAATAAGTAATTGTATATGAGCATTTTAGAAAGAGGGAAGGGAAAGTAAGGCTTACAATAAAGTTAATTATTAACTTGATAGTCAAGCTGAGAGTTTTGAGCTGCTATGAGGGGTACTTCATAATTTGTTATCAGCTTAAGATTAGCGATTTTGCAGGACTTACACTTTATTGTTTCACCTGATAACAACTTATGAAGAGAAGGGAGGAAAGGTGCTACTTTGGAAGAAAGATTTTATAAAATTGGTGAAGTAGCAGAAATTTTAGAAATAGAACAGTACACTCTGCGTTATCTGGAAAACTCTCTCAAGTTAAAAATAAAACGTAATGAGCGGGGTGATCGCCTCTATACTGATTTTGACCTTGATACCCTGAGACTAGTTCTGCAACTAAAAGCTAAAGGACTTAATACAACGGCTATAAAACTAGCTCTGGAAAATACTGAGGAAAGTGAAGAAACCAGCCTGGCTCCTAAAAGCGCAGTAACTGAGGAACTGGTGGAAATGGTATCCTTAACCCGGCAGATTGTGGAGCAAAATACAGAATTAATGCAGCAAAACCGCCGTTTGGAACAAAGAATGGAGAAATTGGAGCATAAGATAGACCAGCGTAATCTGGAAAGGGAAAAAAAGATAGATGAATTCTTAAGTCTCTGGAAAGCAGACCAGGAAGGAAGAAAATCCTGGCTCTCGCGCCTGCGAGGGAAATAAGCTTAATAGCTTAAATTAGACACTGATGGACACTGATGT
>CAZUFR010000354.1:0-1372 GCA_964619655.1 uncultured Syntrophomonas sp.
TAGATTGCTTAGTCCTCACCTCCCTTAATAGGAAATCGCTCCAGTTATTAATACCTTCACCGGTTCGGCCCGAAACCTCAAAAACTTGAGCCGAAGGGTTGACCTGCCGTAAATCATTTATAAATCTATCCATACTAAAATCGGTATAATCAATCAGGTCAATCTTATTAACCAGCACTACCTTCGCTTCCCGGAAAATAAGGGGGTATTTTAACACTTTATCATTACCTTCGGTGATGCTAATAACCACCACCCGGAAATCTTCCCCCAAATCAAACTCCGCCGGGCAGACCAGGTTACCCACGTTTTCAATAAATACCAGGTCTAATTCAGCAGTAGAAAGAGTCTCGTAGGCTTTGCCCACCATACCGGCATCCAGATGACAGGTACCTTCAGTATTAATCTGCACCACCCGTACCCCTTTTTTCTCAATGCGCTGGGCATCCTGATCAGTATACAGGTCTCCTTCTATTACTCCGATTTTGATTTTATCTCCCAGGGTTTCTATGGTACGCTCCAGGATAGTTGTCTTGCCGGAGCCGGGAGAACTCATCAAGTTAAGCGCCAGCACTTTCTTGCCGCCAAAAAGGCTGCGATTTTTCCGGGCTAATAGCTCATTAGCGCCCAGAATATGACTTTGCATATTAACTTGTACCATCTATATCTTCGTCCCCTTCAAAATAATCGATATATAACTCGCGACCGCCGATGATGTCCACCCGATCATGTCCACAATTAGGGCAGCTAAAACGGTAAGCATCATCTACCTGAAAACGATGCTGACAGCTACTGCATTCACAGGTAATTTCTCTTTCTTCAATCTCCAGCACAGCGTTTTCAAACATCTCATCAATAACTATAGCCTCAAAGGCAAACTGCAGGCTATCCGGTAAGGCCATGGTCATCTTACCAATAACCAGTTTCACTTTATTGACCCGCTTTATTCCATTCTCCTGGGCACTATCTCTTACGGTATCTACTACACTTTGAATAATCGATAATTCATGCATCGTTCGCACCTTCGTCTAAATATTTTTTCGCCATCCCATATAAATGACTCCGAACTTCTCCCCTCAAAATAAAAAAACTCGACAAGAAATGCCGAGCATATATGCACTAATAGATAAGCAGCCGAACCCTTCATGGGCACACTTATCCCTTTCTGCCTAAACTGAGCATCTCCTTTTCACAATATGGGAAGGTGTAGCACTTTCGTGCTATACCCAGGCCTGAATTCCATAGTTTACACCTTAGGATAAACAGACTCGGAGATATTATGTGTTGCTAACTGCAATTTTTTCTTAGAAAACCCGGCAAGCCTCTCCCTTGCCAATTAACTAATATTCCTACTGTAGACTGTCATTCCTTGACA
>CAZUFR010000355.1:0-1371 GCA_964619655.1 uncultured Syntrophomonas sp.
AGACCTGGGAAAAAGCCGAAAACCAAATGCTTAAGCAAACCGTGGAATTGGCTTTAAATAAATCCGGCCTGCAGACCAATGAGGCTGAATTATTACTGGCAGGTGACCTTTTAAACCAACTGGTGGCATCAAACTTTGCCGCGGCAGAACTGAATATACCATTCTTAGGACTGTATGGGGCCTGTTCAACCATGGTTCAGGCCTTATTAACCGGTTCTATGTTGATTGATGGAGGCTTTTTTGGGCGAGTAGTAGCAGCGGCTTGCAGCCATCACTATTCAGCGGAAAGGCAGTTTCGCTTTCCTACCGAGCAGGGGGTACAGAAACCTCCTAGTTCACAGTGGACTGCTACCGGTGCTGGTGCTGTAGTTTTAGAATCTTCAGGGACAGGACCAAGGATTACTAGTGCTACGATTGGCAGGGTAGTAGATATGGGGCAAAGCGATGCTAATGATATGGGAAGTGCCATGGCCCCGGCAGCAGCAGATACAATTAAAATGCATTTGCAGGATCTTAACTTATTACCTGATTATTATGATTTAGTAGTGACTGGAGACCTGGGGAAAGTAGGATTGGCTATACTAGGCCAGCTTTTTGGCAAAGAAGGTGTAGTTCCCCCACCTACTCACAGTGATTGCGGAGTTTTACTATTTGATGAGAAACAAGAGATTGGTGCAGGCGGAAGTGGTTGTGGCTGTTGTGCTTGTATGCTTTGTGGTCCCCTGCTAAAGAAAATGACCAAGGCAGAGATTAGAAAGCTGCTGCTGGTAGGTACCGGCGCTTTAATGAGTCCTACTACCAGTTTTCAGGGCAGTACTATCCCAGCAATAGCACACGCAGTAGCTATTGAGTATTAGTACGAAAAAGGCGTAAATAATAAAGTTCTCTTGTTTATTTCTCCGAATTTAGAACTTGACTAATTGTCTAGAGTGAGGGGTGAGGAGTTAGGGGTTAGCGTAAGGTGCAAGGTACAAGGTACAAGGAGTGAGCAAGAGGGATTTGGAGGTGAGTACGATGTCACTATTAATGGCATTTTTGATTGGTGGTAGTCTTTGCCTGATTGGGCAATTATTGATAGACCTGACTAAACCAAATATAACCCCGGGACATGTTTTGGTGGTTTTTATTACGGCTGGTGCCTTACTCAGTGGATTGGGTCTTTATAAGCCCCTGGTTGATATCGGCGGGGCAGGTGCCACTATTCCTCTTTCCGGATTTGGTCACCTTTTAACCCAGGGAACATTAAAAGCGGTGGAACAAAAAGGGCTTTTGGGTGCTTTTAGTGGCGGAGTAGAAGCTGCTGCTGCTGGAATAGCGGCTGCTATAATCTTCGGATATGTAGCTGCAGTTATATTTAATCCTAAGGAATAA
>CAZUFR010000356.1:0-1331 GCA_964619655.1 uncultured Syntrophomonas sp.
TGCTAATTTTGCATATCAAAATATAAGAGATTTTGAGTTTATTATTCAAGAATGGCTACCTACGGAAAAGATTTTTAATTATCCGAACTTTGCTGACTATTATTCCAAGGACGATATCAAATCAGTTCTGGCACCGATTCTTAAGATGGCTAAAGAGGTTGTGGAACCTACCAATGAAGACGGTGATGCCAATCCGGTCAAATTGGAGAACGGTAAAGTGACCCTGCCAAAATCCTTTGGACCGCTTTTTAAGCAACTGCAACAGGAAGGCTGGGGAACCAGTAATATTGATGACTCCGAAGACGCCATGGTATTACCTCATATTCTTCATTCAATGGTGTGGGAAATGCTGGCTGCGGCCAACCCGACTTTTGGCCCTTACGTAATATTAACCAGTGGTTCTGCCGAACTGATTCAGAGTTTCGGCGATGACCATTTAAAAGAAATGTTTTTGCCCAAGATGATGGATGGCACCTGGTCCGGAACCATGTGTTTGACTGAACCTACTGCCGGTTCCGATGTAGGCGATATTTTATCCCGGGCTTATCCTACCGATGATCCCCGTATTTTCAAAATTAAGGGAAGCAAAATATTTATAACTGGTGGAGACAATGACTTCACCGAAAATATTATTCACCTCTACCTGGCCCGGGTCGAGGGTGCCAAGCCAGGTACCAAGGGCATTTCACTTTTCGTAGTACCGAAATACTGGGTTAACGAAGATGGCAGCCTGGGTGAGCTAAACGATGTAGAAACTACTGCTGCTGAGCATAAGCTGGGACAGCATGGTTCCTGCACTGCTGCTTTATCCTTTGGTGAAAACAACACCTGCCGTGGCTGGCTTTTGGGTGCAGACCCACGGGAAAACGATGGCAAAGGTGAAGGTATGGCTCAGATGTTTGTGATGATGAACGGTGCTCGTATGGAGACCGGACATGCTGCTTTGTCCTGTATTGCCAATGCTTACTATAATGCGCGTGACTACTGTAAAGAACGCGTACAGGGACGTCCGCTGACTAATCCCAAGGGTGATAGGATAACCATTATAAACCATGAAGATATCAAACGGGCTCTCCTTTGCGGCAAAGCTCATGTTGAGGCCATGAGAGCCATGATGTATAAAACCTACTTCGCTTTTGATGTACGGGCCCATGATCCTGATGAGGCGGAAAGAGAAAAGGCCAATGACCTGATAGAGGTTTCTACTCCGTTATGTAAAGCTTATCCTTCCGATGAAGCCTGGTGGCTGATCGGTGAAGCTATTCAGTGCTATGGCGGCTATGGATACTGTGAAGAATACCCGGTAGCCCAGATTGCCCGTGATGTAAAAA
>CAZUFR010000357.1:0-1301 GCA_964619655.1 uncultured Syntrophomonas sp.
ATACCGGCATCTATGGTAATATTTGGCGTATAGTTTCCTATTCCATAAGCTGCTGTAGAGTTTCTGCCGAAGGTTTATTTGGTATATTAGCTATAACCTGGCCTTGATAGGTGAAAATATTATGATCCTGGTCAGTAATCTCACCAATTACAGCTGCAATACCGTTCTTACTACGAATAGCCGCCAGCACTTCATCAACATTTTCCGGTTCAACTTGAAGCAACATACGGGCCTGGGTCTCACAAATAAAAACCTCTTCCGGGGTAATATTATCTGTGTTAACCGGTACTTTATCCAATTCAACTTTTGCTGCCAATCCTCCGAAACGGGCGGATTCACATACGGCGGCGCCAATGCCGGCTGCACCCAGGTCAGAGCAAGCCTTGATTTTCCCGGTAGTAAAAGCAGCCAGAGTAGCATCCATAGTAGTCTTCTCCTCAGCAAACATGGCAATCGCCGGTTTCATCACCGGAACCAGGCCGGCCCGGTACAGAGTATCGTTACCATCGGTGCCCGTTGCTCCGATTATAATGATTTTATCCCCCGCGGATTTGGCTGGTTTGGTAAGGGGTTTTTCGGTAACTTGTTTACCAATAACAGATACTACTACTGCGGGGACGATATCGCTAAAGGAAGTGGAAAAGCCCCCTCCAACTACAAACACCCCCATGGTTTCACACATGGCGGCCATCCCTTTAAGCATCAGATTAATTCTATCTTTACTGGTCATGATTTCACAGTTGCCACAGGTGCATTTGCCATCAAAACCGCAGGGACCAACAATTACTTCATCTTCCAGCGGACGAGTTCCAATAAAATCTAAGAGGAACATAGGTCTGGCACCCATAGCTACCACATCACGCATGGCCCCTCCGGCTCCGGTGGCAGCAGCATCGTAAGGCCGGGGTACACTGGGCGAGCAGTGACTTTCCATTTTTGCGGTAATAAAGCAATCGGTATCAGGTATTCTAAACACAGCGGCGTCATCATTAGCATCCGGCCCCACCAGCAAAGCCCCGGGCCAGATCTGGTTTACTTTTTGATTAAGCTGCTTAAATAGAGCAAAATCAATGGCCTTGTCGGTGTTGTGATGCAGATGAACAAACAGAGCATGGATAAGCGCCTTTTCAACCTTATTCATAAAACTGCCTCCTATTAATGTAGTTATTTTACTGTAATTTGGTGAGTTTGCAATTAAAATTTATCGTGCTATATTTTATCATAAATTGGTAGGGATTCAAAACTACAATAGTACAGTTTTAGTGTTTCCATGGTATGGTAGTCTATAATTATTAAGTAAT
>CAZUFR010000358.1:0-1300 GCA_964619655.1 uncultured Syntrophomonas sp.
CAACAATAAGCGTCCCCCCGCTATGCCGCCGCTTTTTTCAATCTGATATCCTGCTCTTTCCATCATCTGACGAGCTTCATCTTTTGATAAATCGCTCTTATCAATAAAGGAAAGCTTTTCAAAAGCGGGACCCTGGGTGGCTTTCCCGACGAAAAAATCATAGATCACCTCCGATAAAATAGGGTATTTTTATAAATAGCCCCATGATAGTGCTGCCATTTTTCATAACTGCTATTAATAATTTATAAATTGATTGGCTGTAAGGATAGGTTGAATATGCTTATAATTAGTAAGGAAAATGTTGTTTTGAAATTAAAAAAGCTAGGCTTTGGTACTAAACTAAAACCCGGCTTTCTTTATTGCTTTACGGGACAATTTATTCTACTCTGACATTTTCCGGTATACAGACGGGGTAACACCAACCTTCTCTTTGAATAATCTGGCGGAATGACCGTTATAATTCATATTGCAGGCGGCAAAGGCCTGGGCAATGGAAAGGTTAGTATCCAGCAGCTTCTCCTTCAATTTGCTGATTCTATAATTGATATAATACTCATGCGGGGTTACGCCGGTATGCTTCTTAAATAGCTTGGTGAAATGTGCCTTGCTAAGGCATGCTGCCTTTGCCGTTTCGTTGGCATCAAACGGCTCCTGCCAATGAGTTTCTATGTATTGTCTGCCCCGTTCAATTTCTTCTTTCCCCCGGTATATTTTTTTAAAGATAAAAACGGCGGCAAAGCATTCTACCACACCATCAGCGTTTACCAAAGGGAAACATGTAATGTCTGAGCTTATAGTCTGTATATCTCTGTCTTGTACATTAAAATACCGAATCATATCCTGATAGGAAGCATTGAAATCGGTAAGATATACGGTTTTGCCTGTCAACACCTGCCTGACCTGCTCCATAAAACCAAGCTCACGCACGATTGGGTCCTCAAAAACATTATATTTGCCCACATGGGATTCAATGCTTCTGATGCCTATCATTTCCAGAGTCGCTTTGTTAATCAGCTTCGCCGTCCCATCAAGGGAGAAAATCTGAATCGGATAAGGGAAGAACTCTATCACTTTGGCAAGCAGTTCTTCTTTTTCAAAGAGCGATTGAAAACAATCTATAATGTTATTTTGTCTATCTTCCATATTATTTCTCATTTTTTGTCACCTTATTTATACCTGCCGTCTTAAGGCTTTTCTGCATCTTTGGGGAGTAGCCACATTTTACCGATTTCCCCAAACCACCAGTATAAAGAGCGAGGGTTTTTATATTTTACCAACCTAAACCTCTGAGCAATGTTAA
>CAZUFR010000359.1:0-1277 GCA_964619655.1 uncultured Syntrophomonas sp.
TGGTAGGTATAGGCCTTATTATGGTTTTTAGCTCCAGTGCGGTAACTGCCAGTGTGGAAAATCAAAGTCCTTATTATTTTTTTCAGCGCCAACTCATATGGGCCTTAATAGGTTTATTGGCAATGATCGTAATAATGCGGATTAATTACCTGCGTCTAAGGGAATTTGCCTTTCCCTTAATGATTATAGCCGTAGTATGCCTGATTCTGGTTCTAACTCCGCTGGGGGTAGCAGCCAAAGGGTCTACCCGTTCATTGGGGTTAGGCGGACTTAGCTTTACCCCTTCGGAGCTGGTTAAATTAGCGGTAGTAATGTTTCTCGCCAAAACCATGGAAATTAATATAGATAAAATGAAAGCATTTAAGAGTGGCGTATTACCATATTTATTAATTATGGCCGCTATCTGTGCCCTGGTTATGGCGCAGCCCGATCTGGGAACATCCTTTGTGATTGCAGGTACGATATTTTGCATGTTACTCGTAGCAGGGGCTCGGTGGTTGCACCTGGGCCTGCTTGGTGTAGCTGGGGCAGGTGCAGTTGCTCTGGCAATAGTGTTAGCCGATTACCGGGCGGAACGTTTTTTGGCTTTTTTGAATCCCTGGAAGTACCCTACTGATCAAGGCTATCAAACTATTCAATCCTTATACGCCCTTGGTTCGGGGGGATTATTTGGCCTGGGGCTGGGGAGAAGCCGGCAAAAATTTTTCTACCTGCCGGAACAACATACTGATTTTATTTTTGCAATTATGGGGGAAGAATTAGGGTTTATGGGAGCTCTTCTGGTTCTGACTCTTTTTCTCCTTTTTGCCTGGCGCGGTTTTAAGATTGCTATAAATGCTCCTGATACCTTTGGTAGCCTGCTGGCAGCAGGAATAACCATAATGATTGTGTTCCAGGCATTTGTTAATATTGGGGTAGTATGTGGTGCATTGCCGGTTACCGGGATAACCTTGCCCTTTATCAGTTATGGTGGTTCATCTCTGCTATTTACCATGGCCGGGGTGGGCTTACTGCTGAATATATCCAGGTATAGTTCGATTTAATAAGAAAATAGGTTTTTTTGACACAGAAGGACACTGATTTTTTAAAATACAACTTAACCCCAGCTGCTATTTTCATCACTGGTTGCGTGTGCTAAGCATACATGAAGGGTTAATAAGAAAATAGGTTTTTTTGACACAGAAGGACCGTCCCCATGATATATACGAAAGGGAAAATTGCTATGAAAATTATTATTAGTGGTGGGGGAACCGGAGGACATATCTATCCTGCGATAG
>CAZUFR010000360.1:0-1265 GCA_964619655.1 uncultured Syntrophomonas sp.
GTTTTCTGCCGAATCAGGATGCGGATAGGTGAACCTTCAAAGCCAAAGTTCTGCCGCAATGCATTCTCCAGGTAACGCAAATAAGAGAAATGTACCATATCGGGCTGGTTAGCAAAAAACACAAATGTAGGCGGCGCCGTACGTACCTGGGTGGCATAATATATCTTAATCTTTTTCCCTCCCCCACCCGGTAAGGGATTCAGCATCATAGCTTCATTGACCACCCGGTTTAACTCGGCCGTATTTATACGCCGATTATGCTGTTCAACCACAAAATCCACCAGTTCCAGCACCTTAAATATGCGTCTTTTAGTCAGTGCGGAAACATACATTATCGGTGCATAAGCCAGGAATTTAAGGTCTTCCCGGATATCTTTATCAAACTTATTCATGGTATACCCGTCTTTTTCCACCAGGTCCCATTTATTAACTACAATAATACTGGCTTTTCCGGCTTCGTGAGCATAACCGGCAATCCTTTGATCCTGCTCGCTGACTCCTGCAGTAGCGTCCAACATAATTAGAACCACATCTGCCCGTTCTATACTTTTTAAGGCTCTAATAACACTGTATTTTTCGGTTGCCTCTTTAATACGGGATTTTTTCCTGATACCGGCTGTATCAATGAGGATATAATCAGTATTATTATAACGGAAAGGGGTATCAATAGCATCGCGGGTGGTACCCGGAATATCGCTCACTATAACCCTTTGCTCACCCAGAAACGCATTAACCAGCGATGATTTTCCTACATTGGGCCGGCCTATAATAGCTATCTTAATGGCATTATCCTCTTCTTCATACTCTTTTGGAGGAGCAAATTCAGCTATTACTCGGTCTAACAAGTCATTAGTATTTAGTCCATGCATGGCTGACACCGGTATGGGGTCACCTAGGCCCAATTTGTAAAATTCATAATAATCTAGCTGGCGGTCGAAATTCTCCACTTTATTGGCCGCCAGAACTATAGGCTTACCTGATCGGCGCAGAATATCGGCCACCTGTTCATCTTCCGAGCTCAATCCCTGCCGGGCATCCAGCACGAAGATAATAACATCGGATTCCTCTATGGCCAGTTCCGCCTGTAGTTTTACCTCCCGGGCAAAAATATCGCCTTCTTCAAAACGTATCCCACCAGTATCAATTATAATAAATTCTCTACCTGCCCAGTCGGTATTATCATAAAGCCGATCCCGGGTAACCCCGGGAACATCCTCCACAATGGCTTTCCGTTTTCCAATTAAGTGATTGAACAGGGTCGATTT
>CAZUFR010000361.1:0-1242 GCA_964619655.1 uncultured Syntrophomonas sp.
TTTAGGATTTGATCCCACTGGGATAAAGGATGTAATAATGACCCATATCCACTGGGATCATACTTGTGGCATGCCTGATTTTCCTCAGGCCCGGTTCCTTTTCCAGGCGGACGAGTTTCGCGGTCTCCTGCAACTTAATCCTAATGAAGAAACTTATTTTAATCCCAACCATTGGTTTCACCTGTTACCCAATATAGAGCTTCTAGAAGGCAACCAGGAACTTAAACCCGGCCTGAAAGTTATACATAGCGGTGGTCATACGAAGGGTCATCAACTGGTAGAAGTACAGACCAAAGAAGGACCGGTTCTTCTGATTGGAGACTCCCCCTTTAACTACGACATGCTATGGAAACAGATTCCCCCGGATAGATGGCAATATTTCCGGGAGGGAGTGGGAGCAAGGTTTTACTGGGAAGAAGGTACACTAGATACCATAGAAAATTGGCTAAAGGAGCGTAACTGTGCCGGCCCGGTACAAGGACAAGCTGTTCCCTGGCCGGAAATAAAAAAACTGGGCTCCCGCCTCCTAATGGGCCATGACCCCCGCTTGTTAAAGGTGAAGTCGATAGGGTGATATCAGGTTGATGCACGTGCTAATACGTACTATAATATCTTATGAGGGAATATAATGAAAACGAGTGAACTGCTAAAATTGTTTAGAGAAAATGGAATAATGTTAAATAAACATGGTAAAAAACATGACCTTTACTATAGCCCAATTACAAACAAAATATTCCCGGTACCAAGGCATAAAACTGAAATTGCTCACGGTACATTGCAAAATATTCTAAAGGATGCGGGACTCAAATAATTTTTTATAGTTTTAAGGAGGCTTACTATGGCCAAATATATATTTCCAGCAATTTTCAACCATGAAACTGATGGCAGTTTTTCAGTTAGTTTTCCAGATATTAATAACTGTTACACTCAGGGTGACGATTTATATGATGCTTATGAAATGGCCGAGGATGTATTATGCTTGTTACTATACAAAATGGAAGAAAACAATGAAAACATTCCCACACCATCTAATCCCAAGGATATCCAGATAAATGATAATAGCTTCGTGGCAATAATCCGAGCTGACACCCTGGAATATCGTATGTTTTATGATAATAAAGCAATTAAAAAAACCCTTACCATTCCTCAATGGCTTAATACCATGGCAGAACGTAAGGGAGTAAACTTCTCTAATGTTTTGCAAACGGCCTTAAAAGAAAAGCTGGGTATTCAGGATAGGCC
>CAZUFR010000362.1:0-1237 GCA_964619655.1 uncultured Syntrophomonas sp.
GGCAACGGTATTAATAGTGTCTATGGTAATACTTCTTTGAATTCTATCCCGGGGTTGTTTATTTAACATGAGCCGCATATAGTCCCAAAAAGCAGCGTTCATATTGCTTTCGTTTATAGCAAATGTAATTGCCGGTAGTGTGCTTTTTTCAACAATCACGCCCACATCTTCTTTGCAATAGACCGAACACCCATCTATTTTGCTGGCTGGTACAAGGTGCACATTATATGTATTAAAGGTTTCAAGAAGTTCGACAATATGTTGAAGATGTTTACTAAATTCTTTTGGGGTGTAAAAGACCAGGTTATGGGTAAACATATGGGGGAAATTAACCATAGCCTTACCGCTTTGTATTGTTCGCAAATCGGGAATAGGAACTATTTCAGTAAAGTAATAGTTCTGCAGGCTGTTTTCAAAGCGTTTTAGCCTGTTTTGGTGATAGGATAACATTTTACTCCGGTTATTATCATCAATGCGTGAACATATACTTTCTGCAACATCAAATGGCATAGTTATAGCTGAAAACATATCGGCTTTTAATACCGAGTGACCTTCTTCTTCCTCAAATTCAGTAAGAACAGAAGGATAGTTCCCCGGGTTGTTGGGTGTAAAAATGCGCATCAACGGGCGGCAGAGAGAAAAATATTCCTGATATTCTTCTGTCAGTGCAGCAATGGTATTTTTATCGGTATAAAAGAAATTAGCGGCACTTTTTACCCCATCACCTACAGAACTTGAAGTAACTACGGCTGTATCAAGTGCGATAAACAATGTACGCTTAAAAATTCCGTCGCGGCTTTTGGGATAGTAGTAGGGTTCTATGGCACCGGTCATATAAAGCGGTAGCCACTTTTCAATTCCCAAAAGCATTTCATCAAGATTGCGGTTTATTACATGAATGATTTTTATTTTGTTGCCGTTCTGAATTACCTTAAATAATAGTGCTGCCCACTTTGCAGTAAACTTGGGGTTTTCCGTTAGCCATTCAATGTTCTCCTCACTGAATAGATACAGAGTTGTAGGACTTTTTCTTTTTATCACCAGAGACAGGAATCTAATGACTGCATTCCTCTTACCTTCTGCTCCATAAAACACGTTATCACCTGATTGCTCATTTGCAATAACAGTCAAACTATCGGTATCTAGATCACTGGGTACCTTTGCAAACTGGAAATTGGTCAGGCCATCCATAAAGCTAGCAACTGAATTGGTTGGCATAATCTCTTCTAAAAACCAC
>CAZUFR010000363.1:0-1230 GCA_964619655.1 uncultured Syntrophomonas sp.
CTATGGGTTTTGCTTTACTCATAGAATCATTTATGCTTGTACGAGGAATAAGCGACACTAGCTCATCATGGAGCTCGTTTTTAGTGTTACACTTGAAAAAACGAAAACATACATCATTGGCATAAATCAAGCGCAGGTTATCGTTGAATACCGCAATTCCTTCATAAGGAGTCTGCAACAGAGAATTTAACTGGTTCTCCTCCATACTATAAGTGTTGCGAAGTATGGCATAAGCAGCAAACTTCCCCGGGGCTAACTCTAACAAACCTTTAACGACAACGACTTCGTCACCATTAATAAACTCTTTATCTTTTACCAGGCGCTGCTGGTTATTAATCATGGTTTCTAAATTAAGGCTGGGTTTGAGGGTATCTACATGTTGGCCGATAATGTCCTCTGCATCGATATGGTAGATTTTTTCTGCGTGCTCATTGAAGAATATAACCTGTAAAGAAGTGTCGGTTATCAAAATGCCCTCATTTATATTTTGGAGAATGGGATAGAGAAGAAATTCTTTTGAGTGAAGTTCCAGATTTAAGGACAATTTCCATTCACCTCTCCCCTTCTATCTTAACATAAACTTTATCACATAAAACAATAATATTCAGAAGAGGGTTGTAATAGTAGTTTTATATAAAAAAAAGAAAGAATACCAACTTTTCCTTTTTTGCCGAAAATTAACCGTTAACTATTTGAGCCGCCCTTTGCCGGGTGACTTCATTGATAATGGCATTTAAGGTAAGTGAATCCAGGTTGCCGGTAGGGGGAAGCAATTTTTCTCTTTGAAAATTGCGAATAAACGTACTATAATCCCCATCCTTGGTAGCACCCAGGCTTACCAGCATATCAACTATCTGCTGTTTTTCCTCCCCACTTAAAACCAGGTATCCCTGCTCGGTTGTAGGAGCTGCAAGCTGGGTTACAGCAACATTTGTTACTTCATTATCATTAACCTCAGTATTAACATTGCCGTTTTTAACTTTATCACTTTTCTCTAAAGCCTGCTGTTCAGTGGTTTGAACCTGGCTTATATTTTCCTGAGCCTGTTTTTGTATATCATGGAAGCTACTTACAAAGCCAATAGTTGCTCCGGTAACAATGGCAGCAGCTAATACCAAAACAAGAAAGAAGAGATATTCTTTTTTCATAAATTATCCCTCCTGAGACTAATTTGCCTTAATTTTAAAGTATTCGCATTTTTTACGCAAGGGAGTTGTAATAAGTGGCGGG
>CAZUFR010000364.1:0-1229 GCA_964619655.1 uncultured Syntrophomonas sp.
GTACTGAGCAATATACCCGGGGTTCTACAAACCATAGCATCATAGCCGGCTAGAGAACTGTAATAGTCCAGCGCCCCCCTACCCTCTTCGTCTTTACCTACGATAGCTACGGAATTACCGTGCACCTGCTCGCAGCATACCATATCTTCCAGAGTAAGTGAGAACAAATTCAGGAAACGACGTCGATTTTCTATTACATCATTCCTTCTGTCACCCACATGTAGACCAAAGTTCAGAGTGTTATAGGGAGACTGACTGACTCCTCCCAGGCGGGTCGAGAAAGCCACATTAACACCTTGCTCAGCCCAATGGGGCAAAGTAATATAACGTATGCCATCTTTATTTATCCATGTATAGCTGGGCATTTGTCCTCCCCTTCTTTTTAGTTTAAAATATTAGCTGCAGGAGGTGGTAGTTAATGTTTTATCCCGGTTACCAGCGCTTAGTCAGGAGATACCAAAAGGAAGATTACAGCGGCGGCCATAAGCCAACCTCGGACTCCTGGGTTACTATTGAAAAGGTCTACCCTCCACAGGATATGGTTATCAGCAGTCTACTAAGATCTTATGGTATTCCATTTAGAATTCTGCGTCGAGAAATACCACAGTTACCCGTGAGCATTGGCCCCATGGCAGAAGTTGAGATTTCCGTACCTGCAGACCAGGTTGAGGAAGCCAGAACCCTGCTGCAAGAAGCAGTGGAAGAGCCTGAATAATTATGAATTTTGAATTTTAAATTCTTAATTGTTGTAGAAATGCTTCGCCTTTCCACCAAAATTTAAAATTAAGAATTAAAAATTAAGAATTATTTTTACTTGTTTTTTAGTTGTTCGATAGTTTTAATAAAACTGTTTAAATCGCCAAACTGCCGGTAAACGGAGGCAAAGCGAACATAAGCTACCTCATCCAGATCTTGCAGCTTGTCCATAATTTTTTCGCCAATAACCTTACTACTTACTTCACGATCAAAATTATCTCTTAGTTCTCTCTCAATGTCGGCTACTACGGTTTCCATTTCCTCCAGGCTGACCGGTCGTTTTTCACAAGCCTTGCTAATACCCTTAAGGATTTTTTCCCGGCTAAACTGTTCCCGGTCCCCACCATTTTTAACCACCAGCAAGGGTCTTTCTTCTACCCGCTCATAGGTGGTAAACCGCCTTTTGCAATTAATACACTCGCGCCGCCGGCGTATAGTACAACCATCTTCACTGGCTCTGGAATCTATTACCC
>CAZUFR010000365.1:0-1220 GCA_964619655.1 uncultured Syntrophomonas sp.
CCACCAGAGCTTTTAACCAACCACCAAAAACCAGAGCTGACGGCAGCATGTCAAATAAAACCACGGCAACCATTACCCCTGAGGCCAGACCCAGGAAAATAGCCAGGCTACTGTTGTCCCAACGTCTTTTTGCGAAAAGCAGTACTGCCCCCAAAGCAGTACATGCCCCGGCGGCAATACTAATACCTAAAACCTGACTTATACCCATATCCTGCTCCACCAACCTCTTCCTTCTTTTTTTAAGTCTATGAAGGGCAGGCAGAATTTAGGTTATTATTTAGTTATTATATGGGACAAGGGACCTGTCCTTCTGTCTTGAGGCATAATTACGTTATTGTTTTCATATTTTTCAGAAAGGGGAGGTGTTTTTTAAGGATGGATAATAAATTGTCTATTGAAGTTAAAGGACTGGGGAAAGGTATACTGGTGTCGCTGCTTCTTTGCTTGCTGGTTACACCGGTAGTCTATTTTACCGGGATAAAGGAGACGGTGATGCCCGCTTTGGGTAATCTGATTCTGGCCATAGGAATATTCTGGTGTAGCTCTTATGTTAGTAAATCCTACGGCAGCAAAGGGCTGGTCCGGGGGGTTAGCATGGGGTTAGTTTTCTTCATACTTATGCTTATAGCAACTTTTATCTCTAATTCTTCCCTGATCGGTTTTAAAACTTTCTTATATACGCTGTCCCTCTGCCTGGTTGCCGGTGGTTTGGGAGGTATACTGGGAATTGGCCTTAGCGACCAGGCTATTTAATCAATATTATAAAAAAACACCAGGCCGGGAAAAAGGTGGTTCCCCGGCCTATTTGCATGTTATTTACTTGCCTAACAAACTTAAACACCATAATACCAATCCACAAATTAATAATATACAACCTATCTTTATCCGCAGATTGGGCATGGTATGAACCTCCTGCTGGTACATCCAGCAGTCCCCAAACGGGGCTACTGTGACCGGTTATTTCAATACATCAGCTTCCTCACTCTCACAAATTACTTAATCACCTTTAACAAGATGTTTCTTAAAAAACCAGGGATTCTGAAATAATACACCCGCACCAGTATTCCCCCTTCATGTTCTTTAGATTTCTTTGTATAATATGAAATCCATGAGAAAAAGGTTACACTGTGTATACAGTATTGACAATCGATTATGCGGATCCTTAATACATAGTAGCGAATACATGGTTAAAAGAGTTTTAATTTTGAATTCTTAATTTT
>CAZUFR010000366.1:0-1212 GCA_964619655.1 uncultured Syntrophomonas sp.
CCTATTGCCCACTTGCCTTTTTTATGTTATCAATGTCTTTAGGTTAAAAAACTAGAAACTACGGCAGGAAATTACAGAGGTATAAAATATGGACAGGCAGGAAAAAGCTATTTTATGTACAATTCACTCTATATCAGGTTTGGGCAACCGAAGCTTATGGAAGATAATGGATGCATTTGGTAGCTTTCAAAAATTTTTTGAAGCCGACAGTAAGACTCTCTACTCGTCTTTTTTAAAACCGGAGATTATTGATAATCTGCTGGAAAAAAGAAAAGGCTCGCCTGAAAACTTGATGGAAGAATATCGGTCTCAAGGAATAGAAATAGTAACCTGGGATGAATCTCTGTATCCCCACAGTTTAAGAAACATAAGCAATCCACCGGTAATTCTTTACTATCGGGGTAATATTGAAATTGCCGGGGAGATTTGTATAGCTGTGGTTGGCTCCCGAGCTGCTTCTGTTTATGGTAGAAACGTAGCCCGTAAATTGGCTCGAGAGCTGGCTGAAGCGGGTATAATAATCGTAAGTGGTATGGCCCGCGGGATCGACAGCGAAGCCCATCGGGGAGCGCTGGAAACAGGAAAGACTATAGCGGTTATGGGGAGTGCACTTAATGTTATTTACCCTCCGGAAAACCGCAAACTGTTTCAAGAAATAATAGCCAATGGGGCAGTAATAAGTGAGTTTCCGCTGCATACTCACCCGGAACCAGTTAATTTCCCACTACGAAATCGTATTATTTCTGGTCTTAGCCGTGGGGTAATAGTAGTTGAGGGCAAAGAAAAAAGTGGGGCTTTAATTACTGCCGATTTTGCCCTGGAACAGGGTCGCGATGTTTTTGCGGTACCAGGTCCTATTAATAGCAAAACTAGCGCCGGACCAAATAATCTAATTAAACAAGGGGCAATATTAGTAACAGGTATTGAGGATATTCTCGAAGAGTATTATGATATCAATCATACGCCCGGGACCTTACGACAAGATCGTTTGCTGTTACTGGATGACAATGAAAAACTGGTATTGGAGCAATTAGCTCATGAATCTCTGCATTTTGACGAACTAATACAAACTTGCGGGTTAGAGATAGGTACCTTGAGCTCGGTTTTGTTTAAACTTGAATTTGAAGGTATAATTAAATCCTTGCCGGGTAATTATTATGTGAGAATATAATACCAAGGTGGAGAGGTGATTTTTTTGGCGGCAACTACTCT
>CAZUFR010000367.1:0-1205 GCA_964619655.1 uncultured Syntrophomonas sp.
GTTTTAACCGGTCCGCAATCGCAGGATCAAGGGTGGCATGTGATAACGGATGGATCGAATATAACGCCCAGGTGGGACTTACCGGCAAAAAGGTTGCACCGCTGCTTTACGTGGCCTGCGGCATTTCCGGTTCCATGCAGCATATCGTAGGCATGAAGGACTCCAATAAAGTGGTATCTATCAACCGTGACCCCGATGCAGCAATATTCCGTCATTCGGACATTTGCATAGTGGAAGAACTAGAAAAGTTTATCCCCGAATTTATCCGTGAAGCTGAAAAACATAGAGCATGACAGTCTTCACCCTATCCTACTGCTTGAGCAAATTCACCTTTGGTAATACCTCGTGACAGTTCAGAAAAAACATAAGACTTGTGGGCAGGATAATATTGTGACATTAAGTTTTCGTACCAATAATAATTCCTGATACATATGGGATAAGCCATATTACCCAAACATGTACGCTAAGTTTGCGGAAATTTATCCTGGCAGCTTCATCATTTCTTATTAAAACTATTGTTGCCCATATTGCATGAAAAAGCATAATTAAAACTGCCAAAAAACCAGTAACAACGTGTAAACTAAATTGGAATTGAACTCCAACTAATTTGCTCATTGCTATTGTTCCAGCAGTATCAAAAGTAAAACCTATCCAGAACACAACTAAGTGCCATATTAGAAGTTGCCCCTGGATTTTTTCACTCCAAACACCAATGCTATAAAAAACAAAGGCAAGACTGATTAAAATAATTGCGGATAGAAGCATTAAATCCTCCCGTTAAAATATTAAAGTACTTTTAAATAGATTTCTCAATAAAGAGTAATTAATACTTACTTACCCTTCTACCAGAGGGACGCAGGGGAATGTTTTGTTGGGAAAACCTTGTGGCACATGTCATTTATGGTATTATTTAACCAAACTATTAAATATTACGCCCTCGAAAAAATTACGTTGGAGGCTTCGATGTCTACGGAGGTACTATTTCTTACTCGTTACAAGCGCTATCAAAAACTTGAAAAACGGTATGCAAAAAGCTTTGATAAGATAAGCAACCTACGTTTCATTATATTTTTAGCTGGAGCAGCACTTACCATATTTTGTTCGCTCCTGGGAACCTCGACACAAGCCGTATCTGTTTTCATTTTATTCCTGGTAGTATTTCTTGCCCTTGTCTATAAGCACTCGAAAGTGGAACAGGAATTGAA
>CAZUFR010000368.1:0-1175 GCA_964619655.1 uncultured Syntrophomonas sp.
AGCCTGAAGATTTCATAGACACTGACAACGAGACCAAAAATGTTTCCGATGAAAGTTACAATCATATATCTTTTACCAGCATTTCCAAGGCATCTAATCCCAACCTATCCAATGAAGAAAGGGGGGGACGTTAAGTGTTCACTCAATTTTTCAACTTGAGGTTCAATCCATTCACCAAGGAGATTCCGATAGATAAATTGTTTTTAAGTAAGAATCTAGAGGAGCTTACTTCACGCCTCATGTATCTGCAGAAGGCCAGGGGAATTGGTCTTATCGTAGGTGAGGCCGGTACCGGCAAAACAACTGCTTTACGCAAATATGCCCAAAGTTTAAATCCGGCATTGTTTCAATCCTTTTACTTTCCCCTGGCAACGGTAACGGTACAGGAATTCTACCGGGGATTAGCCCTGGAACTGGGTGAAGAACCTAAGCATAAAAAGGTAGACCTTTTCCGCCAGATTCAGTCTGCAATTGGTTCCATGTATTATGAGCGCCGGGTTACACCTGTTATCATTTTAGATGAGATTCACATGGCTTCCAACAAGCTGCTAGAGGATTTACGGTTAATTTTTAATTTCAATATGGATTCAGAAAATCCATTCATCTTAATCCTGGCAGGACAACCCCTGATACGTAGCAAGTTAGCTTTGAATGTGAATAATCCTTTAAGGCAGCGGATTGTAGTGAAACATATGATGAGTAACCTTCAAAAGGATGAATTAGGAGAGTACCTGAAAACCCGTCTGGCCTTTGGTGGTACACACGAAGAGCTTTTCACGGCACCAGCGGTGGAAGCTATTTACGGTGTTACCAGTGGAGTGCCACGGCTGGTAAACAGCCTGGCTACAAATTGCCTCCTGTATGCCTGTGAGAAAAAGCAAAGACAGGTTGATGAAGAAACCGTTTATCAAGCTCAGAGTGAACTGAATTTCTAATCTTATTACCGGTCAGCCGCTGGAGTTATTCTATTCCGGCGGCTTTTGGTTTGGGCAAATTGGGTACCACTTTAAAATGGGAATTAACGCATTTTTTATCAGCCTAATTTGCAAATGTAAGTGCCAAAGACCCAATATTAGGTGGTTTTAATTTGAGAATTATGGCAGGATTAATGTGAGAATTCACAATTAGGTTGTGAGGCCAAGTTCTATCGGGGTGATGCCAAACGCCAATTGCAT
>CAZUFR010000369.1:0-1170 GCA_964619655.1 uncultured Syntrophomonas sp.
TTATCAATGGTTTTATGTTATGGATTACATCTGTAACCATCAAAGGTTTTGAAATTCATGGTTTCGGTTGGGCTATCTTAAGCGCTCTGGTATTTAGCGTATTGAGTTTTCTTATCAGCATGCTAATAGATGACCGTACATTTACCTTTTAATAATTTTTAAGGATAGCGAAGGCTAAAGCCTCCGCTACGAATTACGGGGCGAATTCAAGACGAAATAACTAAACAACTACCTAACTATCGGTAGCGGAAGCTTTAGCTTTCGCTGGGAAACGAAGTTTCCCCATTCGCTATACCTATACAGCCATTTTTATCGGTGGTTATATCCTTCAGGCATGGCGGGATAATTATGAATTATAGTTGATTAAGATTATAAGCCGGGCAAACAGCTCGGCTTCTTAATATAAATAAGGGGGAATCAAATGTCTATTAAGCTTGTAGCGATTGACCTGGATGATACATTGTTGGATTCAGGTCTTAAAATAGCCGATAACTGCCTGGAGGCGATAAGTCAGGTGCAGCAGAAGGGGATTCTGGTAACCCTGGCAACCGGCCGTATGTACCCCTCTGCTTTACCCTATGCCCGGCAGCTAAAGGTAGACGTTCCTTTGATTACCTATCAAGGTGCCCTGGTAAAAAATTCCCTTTCGGAAGAAATTCTTTATTTTCATCCCCTACCTTCCCAACCAGCAACGGAGATAATTAATTTTTTCAGGCAGGCTGGGGTACACTACCATAGTTATCTGGAGGATCAGATATGCATGGAGTCGCTTACCCCGGAAGGTCGTTATTATGAAAGCATATCAGGTATAAAGCCGGTTTTAGTTGACGATTTACTGAGTATCTGCAGTAGCGGCAATGCTATGAAAATTATGGGGGTTACTAAGGATGAGGAGTTACTGCTCAGTATGGAACGGGAGTTGAAAGATAGGTATGGCGATAGCCTCAACATAACCCGGTCGAAACCCTTTTTCCTGGAGGTTATGGCCCGTGAAGCTAATAAAGCAGATGCCCTGCGGGTAGTTGCGGCTCATTACAATGTTAAGCGTAATGAGGTAATGGCTATAGGAGATAGTTATAATGATATAGAGATGATAGAATGGGCTGGAGTGGGCGTGGCCATGGGGAATGCCTGGGATGCGATAAAAGAGGCGGCTGATTTTGTTACCTG
>CAZUFR010000370.1:0-1153 GCA_964619655.1 uncultured Syntrophomonas sp.
TGGAAAACATCATTCACTATAATTGTGTTGATCGCTGGACGGATATAATGCCGGAATATGATTTTAGGGACTCGGGTTTGATGGTGGGGTTTAGTGAGGAGCAATATAAAGTACTGCAGAAGGTGGAGCATACATTTGGGGATGAACAAATTTTTGATTTAGGCCATACCCAGGTACAGGCGCTGCATACTCCCGGTCATTCTCCCGGACATTGTGTTTTCTGGTTCCCGGAGGAGGAGTTGGTGTTTTCCGGGGATATTTGCCTGACCAAAGCAGGTCCCTGGTATGGGGAAGTTTTCGCCAATCCCGGTGATATGTTAAGCTCTATCGAGCGGGTGATTGGGCTTAAACCCAAAAAAATAGTGTCCTGTCATAGTAAGCGAGTTTACGATGATGCTATACCCAGGTTAACTGAGTTTAAGAACCGTATAAATAAAAGAGAGGAAAGGATATATAAATATTTGACCTCCCGAGCTGCCGGTCTGGATGAAATTGCCGACCAGAATCTGATTTACCTGCAGCATCCCACCCCGTTTGTTCTTTTCTGGGAAAAATTAATGGTACTAAAACACCTGGAACGACTTATCCAACAAGGTCGGGTAGAAGAAGTAGAGCCAGGTCTATATCAGGCTAGATAAAGACAGAACTAAGGTGCTGGTAGCAACGGATATGGGTATTGCCACAAATAGTGGTAACCCAAAGTAACGTGGTTAATTATGAATTTTTAATTATTAATTTTGAATTAACGTAGAAATGCTTACGCATTTCTCTTTATTAACGCTTAAACGCAACCCCAACTGTTATTTTCATTAGTGATTGCGTATTATTAGCAGACATGGGGGAATGAGCATCATTTTGGGAAGTGATATTTAGTGACTGATATCGTTAAAAAGATGAAAATCGTGTGTCTGGGTGATAGTATTACTTATGGTTTTCCCTTTGGGCCGCGGGTATCCTGGGTAGCTATGTTAGACCAGGTACTGGACGCAGAAATAATTAACCAGGGTATAAATGGCAACACCACTACTGATATGCTTAGACGCTTTGAGCGCTCGGTTTTAAGGTATAATCCTACCCATGTCATCATTATGGGAGGGATAAATGATGTAGTTTGTGGGGAATCATTTGACCGTATTACCTGGAACCTGCGAGA
>CAZUFR010000371.1:0-1108 GCA_964619655.1 uncultured Syntrophomonas sp.
TAAGTCAGGAAATGATTGAAAAAACCTATCACTGCCCGGTAGATCTTATAGCTCATGGGATTCCTCACCGGGTATTACCACCACATGATGGGGTGGTGGGCTCATAATGGAAATATTGCAGTTTGATTTTATGCGCAACGCCTTGCTGGTGGGACTGCTGGTAAGTGTCGCCTGCGGTATGATTGGAACTTATGTGGTAGTAAAGAGGATCGTTTTTATTAGCGGTGGTATATCCCATACTGCTTATGGTGGGATTGGCCTGGGCTATTACCTGGGCTTTAATCCTATGCTAGGTGCCACTCTTTTTACTATTGTATCGGCACTGGGAATGGGACTGGTGCAGCAGCGCAGCAGCCAGCGGCAGGATACGGTTATTGGCGCTATGTGGGCGGTAGGGATGGCATTGGGGATAATATTTGTTAAGCTATCCCCAGGCTACACTGCTGATTTAATGAGCTATCTTTTTGGCAGTATACTGACAGTGCCTGAGCGCGATATCCTATTTATACTACTGCTCGATTTGCTAATAATAGCTACTGTCTATAGATATTTTGAAGAATTTAAAGCAGTAGCTTTTGACGAGGAGTTTGCCCGGGTAAGTGGATTAAAAGTAGAGTTCTATAATATGTTACTACTTCTTTTGGTAGCCTTGACCGTAGTAGTTATGATTCGAGCCGTTGGCATCATACTGGTCATTGCACTTTTGACTATTCCTCCAGCTATAGCAGGGGAATATAGCCGTGGGCTAAAAGGTATGATGGGGCTTTCGGTGGTACTAGGGATTATATTTACTACGGCTGGTCTTTATTTATCCTATCTTTTTGATCTTCCCTCCGGAGCCACTATAATTCTGGTGGCAGCAGCCGGGTATATTCTGACCCTGCTTATGAAAAAGTAGATACATAAAAGGTTAATACGGAAATAGGCGTTGATAATAAAATTGTCGTGCAAATACCTTGAATATAGAATCCGACTAATTATCTATAGTAGGGGGTAAGGGGTGAGGGGTGACCCGGCACTCAACCCAACTAGTTCTCTTCTTTGCTTTCCCAGGTTCTTTGGTTTCTAGGTACAGACTACGGTAGTTTTGAGGTGATTAGAGCTGTGA
>CAZUFR010000372.1:0-1097 GCA_964619655.1 uncultured Syntrophomonas sp.
AGTTTCATGGCCTTGTCAATTTCCTCGGCAGAAGCTACACCTTCCTGATAAAGTGTAGCGGCTTCATTTATATACGGGATTAATATACGGTTTACGATAAATCCGGGAGACTCTTTCATCGGCACTGGTTCTTTGCCTATTTTGGTGCTCAGGTCGACAACAACATCTACAACTTCCTGAGAAGTCTCAGAACCAGGAATTACTTCAACCAATTTCATAGCCGGTACCGGGTTAAAGAAGTGCATGCCGACAACTTTTTCAGGGCGGCCAGTTGCGGCAGCAATTTCGGTGATACTCAGTGCAGAAGTGTTGGTGGCCAGGATAGCATCAGCACCGACAATGCCAGTCAGTTCGGTCAGGACTTTTTTCTTAATGTCAATGTTTTCAATAATAGCTTCGATAACAATATCGCAATCACTGAAAGCATTATTATCGGTGGCGGTAGACAGTAAGCCTTTATATTTTTCTACATCTTCAGCAGCTTTTCTGCCTTTGGAAACGGCTTTATCCCAATTCTTTAAAACTCCATTTAAGCCACGAGTAACAAAATCTTCAGCTATATCAACTAAAACAACTGTGTATCCTGCTTCAACGCAAACCTGGGCGATACCAGCTCCCATGGTTCCTGCTCCTAAAACGCCAATCTTATTAATAGCCAATTTATTCCTACCTCCCTCTAATCTATTTACCAGTAAACTTAGGAGAACGTTTTTCTATAAAAGCACCCATTCCCTCTTTTTGGTCCTCAGTACTGAAACACAGACCAAACAGGTCTGCTTCAATAGTCATAGCCCGATCTATATCCGTCTGTAATCCTTCGTTGGCGGCAGCCTTGGAAAAACGCACAGCCAGTTTACCTTTGCTTATAATTCGGCCGGCAATACCCTTCACAACATCCATTAACTCCTCCGGTGCCACTACATTATTAACCAGGCCAATACGCAGTGCTTCCGAGGCATCAATTATGTCGGCTGTATATAACATTTGCCTGGCCATACCGGATCCTACCAGGCGTGGTAAACGCTGGGTTCCCCCAAATCCCGGGGTTATTCCCAGTCCAACTTCAGGTTGTCCAAACTTGGCTTTGGAAGAAGCAA
>CAZUFR010000373.1:0-1083 GCA_964619655.1 uncultured Syntrophomonas sp.
TCCCCCCCAGGCTATGCACAGCATTAAGTATCTGTCCCTGTTCTATCCCGGTAAATCCCCAACGGGTACCGGTTCCAACTATACCCGGTCCCATGCTTACTATAATAATATCAGCCTGTAAAACCTTTCTAGCCGCCAGCAAGCCGGAATAAATATTTACTGCCTCCAGATCCCCGCCAAAAGCATGACCAGTAGTAACCGTACCAGCTATAATACCATGTTGTTTCAGGTAAGCCACCGTCTGGCTGAAAACTATAGGCAACGCAGCGCCATCAGTCATAACGTAAGCCAGTCTGAATCCCTGCTGTTTTAAGTACAAACATAAGGGGGCCAGCATGGAATGAAGGGTTGCCACCAGTACCGGGATGTTTTCCAGCGAGTCAGCCTCCATCATCTCCCGGTGATAGGGACTATCCTCCTCTTCAACACTAAGGGTTTTAATCTGTAAGGGAGTATAGCGTATTTTCATTATATGTCCACCGGGAATCATTTCCTTACCGATTGAGTTTAAATTAGAGATGACATAATGATATCCCCCGCTTCCCAGTTTCAAAGAAACCGCGGTGGTATTAAGCAATACTTCATCCCCAGGGCTTATAGGACCAGTTAAATCCGGATAAGCTATACACCTGGCTTCCCCGTCCTCAGTTTCCACCAGAAACCCCTGTATCCCTTCCCGGGCAAATAATTCTTTTATTATCTTCCCTCGTTTAATCTCTAACATATTTCCTCCAAAGCCTTACGGATTTTTATGATGTTGCTGTAAAGATCCTGTTTGGATGCATAAATACGCAGGAGCCGTCGACGAAGCATGGTAGAAACACCCTGCGAGATGAAGCGGCGGAAGGGGGCGAGCCCCATGGACGGGGCGAGAGTGACGCTCCGCACGGATGCGGAATTGGAACGTCCCCCTGGAGCCGTGAAACGAGCAGTTGGTGTTTCCCATGCGGAGTCTTGGCGACGGAGTATTTATGCATCCAAACCAGCACATTATACCTTTTTAGCGAGCCCGCGTCTATTTCCTTGTCTAACAGCTTTCCTCTATTATTGCCAATATTAGTCGTACATCCATGACCAGATCAT
>CAZUFR010000374.1:0-1067 GCA_964619655.1 uncultured Syntrophomonas sp.
AGCCCGGCAGTTATATGATTAACAATAGCAATTATTTTCCGCCCCCTGCGCCCACCGGTATAATTAGGTGAAGGTGCCCAATGAATCTGCATTTGTATCCCCCCTTAACAAAAGCCCTCTTTAACATTAAAACTGTTGTGCTACTATACCATAATATGGTGTTTCGGGGAGATTTGCGACTGTTTAGACACTGAAGGACACTGATTTTTTATGATTAACCTAAAATTTTATAAGAAATTATTTAATAAGAAACTTAGGCAAAATTAGACGCCAGAGACGCAAACTAATCCTCCCATAGTTCCTTAGCTAACCTTTCTATTTTTTCTTTACGTTTATGAGTAGCTTCCGGGGCTATTATCCAGTGTTCATCCTGTAATACTAGTACATCTCCCTCCCGGGCTTCAGGCGGTAGCATCTGGCGGGGAATATTTTTATAACCATTCTCAAATTCTATTATCGCAAATTCCCCTTCAAAACGGTCAATAACCGCTCGCATACAATAAACCTCCTTATGGCTGGCATTGGCTGCAGGGTAAATATCCCTTGTCTATAGCTTCATCTCGGTTCTTAAAGTAGACCCGATTTTTTTCATACGGCAAACTTTTACAGTCACTACAGTGAAGTTTTAATGAGTTTTTGTTACCTATGTAAATACTTTCCTGTTTTTGTTCCGGTGTAGGTTTTGAGGTATTGTTATTACTTGCAGTTGTTTCGATATTAATATCATGTCCATCACTCTTCATAATAATGGTTCCATGTAAATCAGTGCGGTAAACCTTTACTCCAGAGGCCTCCAGAGCTGCCAGGATCTCCCGGTGAGGGTGGCCATAATCATTATCTACCCCGCACATTATTACTGCATATTGGGGTGCTACTGCTTTAAAAAAACCCGGGCAAGTACTGCTGGCACTTCCATGGTGTCCTACCTTAAGAACATCAGCCTTTAGCTTTTCCTCACTGGCGAGCATTTCCTTTTCCGAAAACTCCTCGGCGTCACCAGTAAGTATAAATGAGTTATCGCCATAGTCTATTCTGATAACAGCACTGTAATTATTAAGGTCCTCATA
>CAZUFR010000375.1:0-1061 GCA_964619655.1 uncultured Syntrophomonas sp.
GGGCCGGTTCGCCCGGGGAGTCTCATTAAAGCTCATAGCCATACCTCCAATCGTAAAATAGACACAGATAACACAGATTCAATAGATTTACACAGATTTTTTATAAAAATTATGCAAAATCCTCTATTAAACAATTTTTTAAAATTTCCCTGTGTTAATCATAGGAAATTGGCGTCCTTCAGTGTCTTAAAACTGCGTAAATCCCGCCTAATCCGCCGCGACCCGGTACTCAGCCCAATCTTCGGTCAGGTTAATGGTAAATTGCTACTGCTGAGTGCCGGGGACTCCGCGTCTATTTTCCCTCCGCCGGTTCACCTCTCCGCTTGAAATAATGGGGGGAGTCGCCCCATTGCCAGAGGGTTGGTTCGTAGCCCGCTGCCTTGATATCTTGCTGTAAAGATTCAAAAGCACTATGTTTTTTATTAGCATAAAGCATATAGTCCCGGCGGTTTTGCTCTGGGGTAAGTATGGGCATTACAATATTAGCCCCGGCTTTTAGACCCATTCCAAGGCCATTCGGGTGGATGCTTTGCAGGGCAGTGGAAGCTACCATATTAATGTCGAGCATTAAAATCCGGGCCAGGGCCAGCATTCTGATAGTGGTGGCAAAAACATCCTGGATAATTCCCGGTTTATCATCGGCAAGGGGTGTATCGGGGTGGGGAATATAAGGTCCCATGCCCAGCATATCGATATCTTTTTTCCGAAAAAACTGCAGGTCATAAGCCAGGTCCTCATAGCTCTGACCGGGAAGCCCTATCATTACTCCGGTACCTACCTGATAGCCAATCTCTCTTAAGGTATCCAAACATTCCAATCGGCGGTTAAAGCTCTGCTCGGGGGGATGAATTTTTTGAAAAAGTACCGGGTTGGAAGTTTCTATGCGTAAAAGGTAACGATGAGCACCGGCGTCCCAGAGCTGCTGGTATTGGTGATACGATAACTCTCCCAGGCTCAGGGTAATACCCAGGCTCTGCCCCTTGCTTTCGCTTAGTTTCTTAATGGTAGCTACCACATCGGCTACAAAATCAATCTCTTTGTCTGAAGATACTTGCCCTGCT
>CAZUFR010000376.1:0-1034 GCA_964619655.1 uncultured Syntrophomonas sp.
GGATACAGTTGGCTACGCCATACCCGAAGAATTCGGAGCATTTATTAAAAATATCAGGGAACGAGTGCCTAATATTGACCAGGCCATAATAAGTGTACACTGCCATGATGATTTAGGTCTGGCGGTAGCCAATTCCATAGCCGGTATTATCAACGGTGCTCGCCAGGTAGAATGTGCGGTAAACGGTATCGGGGAAAGGGCAGGAAATGCCTCTTTGGAGGAGATTATCATGGCCCTTTATACTCGCCAGCACTATTTTGAACGCCTGATAAAGGTGAATTACAATGAGATTTACCGCACCAGTCGTCTGGTAAGTACCTTAACCGGTATGACGGTACAGCCGAATAAGGCGATAGTAGGGAAAAATGCTTTTCTCCATGAGGCCGGTATTCATCAGGACGGTGTTCTTAAAGAGCGCAGTACCTATGAGATAATGAAGCCGGAACTGGTGGGGGTAAAAACCAGTAATCTGGTTTTGGGCAAACATTCCGGCCGCCATGCTTTCAAAGAACGTATGAGTGAACTAGGGTATGAATTGGATGATGATGAACTGAATCGTGCATTTGTACGCTTTAAGGATATTGCTGATAAGAAAAAAGAAGTCACCAATGAAGATTTGGAGGCCCTGGTAACCGATCAAGTTCGGGCAGTACCTGAACGCTTTAGTCTCTCTTACTTGCATATATGCAGTGGTACCAGTATTGTACCTACCGCTACAGTTAAATTGACGATAGAAGATAAAACTTATGAAGCCGCCTCCACCGGGGATGGTCCAGTAGACGCGGCCTGTCACGCGGTGGATAAGATTACCGATATTTATGGAAAAATGCACGACTATAAACTAAATGCGGTAAGTGGTGGTAAAGATGCTTTGGGTGAGGTAATATCACGTATTGAAATTAGCGGCAAAATATTTAATGGACGGGGCCTAAGTACAGATATTATTGAGGCCAGTGTAAAATCCTACATTGATGCTATTAACCGCTACTATTTTGAACAACAACGGCAGCGCGAGGTTTAATTAAACGAATTTT
>CAZUFR010000377.1:0-1032 GCA_964619655.1 uncultured Syntrophomonas sp.
TAACCGGCAAAGGCCGCCACCAGCATAATAAGTGACGAGCCGGGAAGGTGAAAATTTGTTATTAATCGGTCTACTGCCTTTATTTCATAACCAGGGTAGATAAACTTATTGGTTTGACCTTCCCCGGCTGTAAAACCATGCTTAGTATTATAAACTGTTTCCAGGGTCCTTACCACTGTAGTTCCAACTGCGATTATCTTTTTGCCCTTCTGTCGGGTCTGATTAAGTAAGGCTGCAGTATCTTTATCCATCCGATAATACTCATAATGCATCTGGTGCTCTCGTATATCATTACTGCTTACTGGGCGAAAAGTTCCTAATCCTACATGTAGTAAAATAGTAGCCAGATTAACCCCTTTATCACGGATATGCTGGAGTAACTCCGGGCTAAAATGTAAGCCGGCAGTAGGTGCAGCAGAAGAACCTTTTTCCCGGGCGTAGATAGTCTGGTAATTTTGCTTATCAGAATTCTCCGCCGGGCGATTAATGTAGGGAGGCAGAGGCATTTGACCCATTTGCTCGATAAAACTCATCTGGTCTACACAGTTTCTAAATTCTATCAACCTGCCTCCAGCTAAATTAAGCTCGGCCATTATCTCTGCTTCTACCCCGTTCTGATCGTCAAACCTTACTATACTGCCAGGTTTTAACCGTTTAGCTGGCCGCACCAGGGCCTCCCATTGTCTACCCCGCTGGTTTAATAAAAGTATTTCTACCTTAGCTCCACTATCTTTATAGCCAAAAAGCCGGGCTGGAATTACTCTGGTATCATTAAGCACCAGGGTATCCCCGCTCTCCAGATAATTAATAATGTCTGCGAATATATGATCCTTAATCAGCCCGGTTGGTCGCTCTAAAACTAGTAGTCGCGACTGATCCCGGGGCTCTACCGGGTATTGGGCTATTAATTCAGGTGGCAGGTCAAACTGGTAGCTTTGCAGATTATAAATAAAATTTTTCTGGTTTTCCTCCATATTTTTAACGCCTGCCTATAAAGTTAATAATCAATGTAAGGAGAAGGCTGATTACCAG
>CAZUFR010000378.1:0-1030 GCA_964619655.1 uncultured Syntrophomonas sp.
TTATAACAAAGTATTATGGAGGGGTTAGGAGTGAGCAAATCGGGAGAAATTCGCTATGTATTAACCAGCAGCAACACCAAACAGGGTTTTCATACCTTTATTCCAGACCTGATACAAGGATTAAGAAAAATATATATATTAAAAGGTGCCGCAGGGTCCGGAAAATCCACGTTCATTCGGCTTCTGGGGGAATCCCTGTCGGAGAAGGGCTATGAGATTGAGTTTTGGATTTCAGCTTTAGATCCGGTAAGTCCAGATGGGGTATATATTCCCCGCCTGGGGGCAGCAGTTATAAATGGTAGCCTGCCGCAGCCCATTGATCCCCGCTATCCAGGCGCTACCGGGCACATTATTTACCTGGGCGATTTCCGCAATGGCAAAGATCTGAACGGGAAGAGTCGGGAGATTATTGATTTAATTGACCGTCAGGAAGAGCAAAACGCTAAGGCCTTTGAAGTATTAAGAAGTGCTGGTCAGGTCCGGGAGGAAGTAAAAAGGCCGGTTCGGGACTGTTTAAGTATGGCCAATATTCGTGAATTGATAGAAGAACTGGCCAGTGAATTATTAAGGGAACAGCCGGGAGAAAGGCATTATTTTGCCAGTGCAGTTACTGCTGATGGAATGGTAAACTATATTGATGAAATCAGCTACGAATGTAAACGCCGCTATATTCTAACCGGTCCTCCCGGCAGCGGTAAATCTCTGGTCATTGCCGAATTGGCTCATATGGCCCGGGAAAAAGGGTATTTCCTGGAGTATTACCACTGTGGTTTCGATTTGGAAAGCATTGTTATGGTCATCATTCGTAACCTGCAGTTAGCTTTGATTGATGGCGGTAATATGGAGTTATCTATAAAACCCTGGGATATTGTCATAGATATGGCAGCTTACCTGGAGAATTACGATGCCGAAGCTGCAGCTATACAGAGCAGTGAAGCCTGCCGCAGCTATGAATCGTTATTGCTGGAGGCAGAGGTAAAACTGGAAAGTGCTCATGCTACCTTGAAGGAGTTAAAGAAACTGTTTACCG
>CAZUFR010000379.1:0-1030 GCA_964619655.1 uncultured Syntrophomonas sp.
AATAATTGTAAGTTTTTACCATTATGCTATATAATAGCTGTATCATCTTATAGAGGAGAATTGCATTGCTAGTTAAAAAAATTTATTTATTTAGCGTTATAATAGTTTTTAGCCTGTTATTTGTATGTTCACCTATAATGCAGGCTAAAACCTGCTATCCTTCCGAAACTACCATTACCAGAGTGGCGGAAAAAGGTAGCGCTATGCAAGCTATGCTTGATAGTTTTAAACTCTACAATTCATATTTCAATGATATCGAATTCAAGCAAGGCTACTACCTACCTCTGCACGGTAGAACCCGGGCCAAAGCTATTGATTATCTGGGACAAGGATTTGAAAAGAATCTGGCTACGGCCATAGTGGATCAGTATACTTGTTTCATACCGGATCTTCACTGCCTTGCTGTTAGGCCTGCTGACGGCCTGCCAGTACTTAATCAGGACGACATTCCCTATCTTAGCTGCCAAGGAATCAGTGATAAACATATTATTTTTTCCCGGGAATTCACCGGCTGTTACTCTCCCGGAGACCGCTACCGCTATCAGGTAGAAATGCAACTATATCAAGACCACTGGAAAATATCTGCCCTCAACTTGGATGAGCTTTAAAACTTCCCCTACCGGTCATCCTACCCTTCAGGAAATTTTGTTTTTTTGAGCAGGAAATCAGGTATAAACTATCGAAATGGGTTCACAGTATAAAATAAGAAAATAGGCGTTGATAATATGATTATCTTATGAATAGCTTCAAATTGAAACTAGAGTGGTTGTTTAGAGATAGGGGTGAGGAGTGAGGTAACTTCTAACCAGGGACTCGATTAATTATATAAAGAACAATGAACATGTTTTCATAGATATTTTTGTCCTTCGGGCATGGGAATTATTAGAGTATGTGAAAGGCGTGAACGTGTTGAATAAATACTACGTTTTGGATAAATCCCATTATGCAGATAACTGGCTTCTCTTAGTACTTTTATTTGTTGGCGCCATCATAGCCTGGTGGCAAATATCATCGCTGCTGGCTGCAGTAC
>CAZUFR010000380.1:0-1023 GCA_964619655.1 uncultured Syntrophomonas sp.
CTGGTTTATCATCCCGCCTGGGGGTACTTTGCCCGGGATTATGGTTTACAGGAAATTGCTATCGAAGAGCACGGTAAGGAACCGGGTGCCCGGGAAATGTCCCGGGTCATCGATTATGCTAAAAAGAATAATATTAAGACTATTTTTGATTCCGCCCAGCATAGCACTCATAGTGCTGATGCTATAGCAGCCGAGTTGGGTGCCAGGGTAGTATTGCTTGACCCTTTGCCTGCAGACTATATTGATAACATGCGTAAAGTGGCTAAAACTATGGCCGAGGAACTGGGCCGGGAGTAACGAAGATATAATGGCTAAAAAAGTAATTGCAATTCAAAACCTATTTGTTGAGCTGGATGGAGTAACCGTTTTGGAAAATGTAAACTTGACGGTGGAGGAGTACGATTTTCTGGGCATTATTGGCCCCAATGGTGGTGGTAAGACTACTCTGTTGCGGGTACTTTTGGGTCTGGTTAAACCGGTAAGGGGCAAGGTCAGTATTATGGGGAGCTCAGTCGGGAATAACCGGCACCTGTTGGGATACGTACCCCAGTATGCTATTTTTGACCGTAATTTTCCCATAAGCGTTGAGGAAGTGGTGCTAAGTGCACGATTGGCGCGCAAGCAGGGAAGAAGGTTTTCAAATGAGGATTATAAAATTGCTGCTGCAGCTTTGGAACGGGTGGAAATGCTGCCTCTGCGTTCACGCCAAATGGGGGAATTGTCAGGTGGGGAAAGGCAGCGGGTTCTGGTAGCCCGGGCTCTGGCCGCCCAGCCCCGGATATTGCTATTAGATGAACCTACGGCCAGTGTGGACAGCCGTTTTGCGGCCGGTTTCTATGAGCTTTTGCAGGAGCTTAACCGGGAAATGACCCTGATTCTGGTTTCCCATGACATCAGTGCAGTTTCTACTTATGTTAAAACCCTGGCTTGTTTAAACCGTACTCTTTTCTATGAAAACTCCCGTGAGCTAAGTCAGGAAATGATTGAAAAAACCTATCACTGCCCGGTAGATCTTATAGCTCA
>CAZUFR010000381.1:0-1013 GCA_964619655.1 uncultured Syntrophomonas sp.
GTCCCCGGACTTATTACCATATTATGGCCATTATGGTTATTGGTTTCTGATGAGGAGTTTGCGGATGCCTGCATCAGATACACCTATAGTCTGGCCGATTTCTTCGTGGGTGTATTGCCATTGTAAAGCTGAATTAATATAGCGTAGTTTGGTTTTGGTGAGGAGTCGCTGGCGTGAGCCTTGTTTAATAAGCTCATACTCTCTGTAATCGCGTGCCGCTTCCCTTAAGATATTATCCAGGGTCTTGCGCTCATAGCCCCTTCGGTTAATGGCCTCATCAGCCTCATTGGTCCCACCGATTGGGGATTTATAACCCTCTTCATCATCTTTGCCACCAACAAACATCGCCTTTAGCTCTTGGATTTGCTCTTCATCCGGGACTTCCTCCATAAAATCACGATACCTGGCATTTGCCAGAGCCCGATTGGGTGAAAACCTTTCTATAATATTAGTAATATCAACCAGACCGTTTGTGATATTTTGCCGATAAACCCTATCACTACTCCAGTGGTACTCCGATACTGACCCAGTAATGCCGGCCCGAACCGGGTTTTGATGGATATACCTTAGTACCGCAAACAAATATCTTTCGTCCAGGATAATTGAAGATTTATATCTTCCCTGGAAGACATGACCACTGCGCTCATAGCAAGCATTATAATAGCTGCCGTATTTACTGTTTAGGCGCTGCATTACCTCGTTCAATTCTGCCCCCAGCGTTTGTAACATTAAATGATAATGGTTGTCCATTATCACATAAGCATAAACTTTGAATCCCAGTCCCAACTTCAGCTCTCGAAGTTGCTTTAACAGGTAGTTCTTGTCCCTTGGTTCCTGAAAAATATATTCCTGGTTATTCCCCCTCTGGATTACGTGATAAACAGCTCCGCTGCTTTTCACCCGCGCCTTTCTGGCCATAACTCCCCCTCCTTATGCGAACACTTGTTCTAACATAAGAATATCACTTCCCCGTTTTTGCATCAAGTAATATTTGCCATATAAGTAAAATAAGT
>CAZUFR010000382.1:0-1004 GCA_964619655.1 uncultured Syntrophomonas sp.
GCCAAATCCAAACCAGATAGTAAACAATACTGCCAGTACAATCAGGGGAATAGTTTGGGATATTATTAAGAGGGGATAAACAGCCCGGTTTAACCAGAAGAGAGTGTCCAGCAGGAATGCCATTACAAAAGCAATGACTATCGCTAGTATAAAACCAGAAATAGCTTCCAGCATGGTCATACTACCGTGAAACCACAGCATAGGGTAGGTTTTAGTTATGGTAACCAGAACCTGGCCAGGACCGGCTAGTATATAGCTGGGTATATGATAAAGCCTGACCCCCAATTCCCATATGGCCAGCAAAATTAGAAAAGCCACTATGGGTGCAGTTTTATTAGCGATATTTACTGATTTTCTCATCGATGGTCACTCCATCCGGGCTGTAGTCAATTTTTACAACCGATACTATGCGATTGGCACCTGCTTCTACACAAACTTTCTGAGCATTTTTTACCAGATCCAGCAGGGTATCCAGGTCTCCTTCAATAGTAGTCTCCAATGGTCCTACGACATGAGGCAATCCACTGGCCTGGATAAGATTTATTACTTTATCTACTACTGAATAGACCTGCTCTTGGGGAACCATGGGCAGAATCTGCAGGCTAAGGTTAGTATTGGGCAAGAGGCCAACCCCCTTTCTAAAGAAAATAGCTGCTCTATTCAGAAAAGAGCAGCCTTAAAGTACGCAAATAACTCTTGTCCCTACGCTGGCATTACCCAGATCAGGTTCAAGGGTAAGGACTGCCGTCCACTCTCAGCCGGACTGTTCCAGCTCCCCTCTGTCTTGAGTGCATTATACTATTACATGATACTCTGGTCAATCGTGACACAGGGGGACGTTTTTGGTGTGTCATTCCAAGGAATGACACACCAAAAACGTCCCCCTGTGTCCTACTTGCAGGGCACATAATCCTGTGGTAAACTTATTTTCGTATACTTGAAATAAGAATATGAGAGGAGAGATTAGTTGAGATGAGTAGAGCCGAGCTAACCAAGATTATTCT